>DASQLL010000537.1:0-9097 GCA_035630035.1 Pyrinomonadaceae bacterium
CGCTGCCGCGGTGTACGACGAACATCGAGGAGCCGCTGTCGCCCGCGCGTATGATCGTCTCGCCGGGGGCGAAGACGCGCCCCTTCGCGTCGAGCGCGAGCGCGTTCAACTCGTCCGAAGTGAGCGGCGCGAAGATGTCGATGCCTGACAGTCGCTCCGATGTCGTATCCGGGTCGGCGTCGCCCTCCTTCACGCCGTAGTGCTCCATGAGCAGCGTGCGCGTCGGGAAGGCGAACGTCAGGCCGTTGCGGCGGAAGGCGTACCAGATGCGCTGGCGTATGAGCGCGTCCGAGTCGTTGTAGCGCGCGTAGTCCGAGAGCCAGTATTTCACCTCGTACTCGACCGCCGAGTCGCCGAAGTTGCGTATGCGAACGACGGGCGCCATGTAGCGCAGGACGTTCTCGCACTCGCGTATGGCCTCGCGCACGGCGTGGATGACCTTGACGGGCGAGTCGTTGTAGGCGGCGGCGAAGAATACTATGCGCGCGTTCTGGCCGTCGCGCGGGCAGACCTCGATTGACTCTTTTGCGATGCTGCTGTTGCTCACCAGCACGATGTGGTTCGCGAAGGTCTTTATCTTGACGGCTCGCCAAGTGATGCTCATCACGATGCCCGTGAACTTGCCCACCGTTATCACGTCGCCCACCTGAAAGGGCTTGTCGGCGTGCAGCGAGATGCCGGAGAAGAGATTGCCGAGCGTGTCCTGAAGCGCGAGGCCGATGATGACGCCCAGCAGGGCCGAGCCGGGGAGCAGCGCGGCGAACGAGAGGTCTGTGTTGTACTTGAGGATGAGCGTGATGGCCGTGATGAAGAGGACGAGCGTGAAGAGGTCGCGCATCAGGCTCGGCGGCTCGTAGCCTTTGCGCCTGCGGAAGATGTAGAAGGCTAGCTCGTTGAGCGCGCGGACGGCGGCCAGCGAGAGGCACATCCAGAAGGCGATGCTGACGAGCGTGCGCGTCCAGTCGCTCGCCATCTGCGCCATCTTCTGCTGCTCGTTGGCGTCGGGCGGAAGCACCGGCCTGAGCTGGTAGAGAATGTAATACGTCAGCCCGAAGACGGTGGCGAAAAGCAGCGGCAGCGCGACCTGTTTTTTAAGCGGGGGACGAGTCATAGCGAGTTCAAAGTTCAAGGTTCAAGGTTCAAGGTTGCAGAGGTTTCGACTTTGAACCTTGAACTTTGAACTTTGAACTAACCGAAGATACCGGGAAAGAGCTTCGTCGCGATAAAGAGCAGCGACAGGGCGGAGACGACGACGACCGTCAGCCACGAGGCCGCATTATAAACCCGACTGTTCACGTTCGCACCCATCAATTCGCGCTTGTTCACGAGGCGCAAGATAGAGACGAGCAGGACGGGCAGCAGAAGACCGTTTATTACCTGCGTGACGAGCAGAACATCTATGAGCGGCAGCCCCGGCAGAATCGCGACGAGACCGCCGACCGCGATGAGGAATGTGAAGATGCCTATGAAGATCGGCGCTTCGCGGAAACTGCGCGAGACGCCCTTCTCGAATCCGAGCGCCTCGCTTATCGAATAGGCCGTCGCCAGAGGCAGCACGCCCGCCGCGAGCATCGAAGCGCCGAACAGCCCGACGCCGAACAGGAGTTTCGCGTAAGTCCCCGCGAGCGGTTCGAGCGCGCGCGCGGCCTGCTCCGCCGACTCGATGTGTATGCCCTTCGGGTGAAGCGTCGCCGCCGTGGCGACGGTGATGAAGAACGCGATGCCGATGGCGAAGATCGTCCCTGTCCAAACGTCCGCGCGCGTCAGACCGTAGTCCTCTTCGGTCACGCCCTTCTCTACGACGGACGATTGGACGAAGACCTGCATGTAAGGCGAGATGGTCGTGCCGATGAGCGCGACGATTGTGAAGAGGTATCCCGCGTTGAAGTTTATCTCCGGTCGGACGAAGCCGCGCGCAACCTCTCCCCACGCGGGCTTCGCCATAAACGCCGACACGATGTAGCCGAGGAAGACGAGCGACATCAGGAGAAAAACGCGCTCGACCCGCCTGTACGAACCCTTCACGACGAGCCACCAGATGGCTAGCGCCGCGAGCGGTACAGAGACGAAGCGCGGCACGCCGAAAAGCTCGGTCGCCGCGGCGATGCCTACGAACTCCGAGACCGTGACGCCGCCGTTGGCGACCAGCAGCGCGAGCATCACGACCATCGTCCAGCGCACGCCGAACTGCTCGCGTATCAAGTCCGAAAGTCCCTTGCCCGTCACCGCGCCCATGCGCGCGCACGTCTCCTGCACGATGCCCAAAGCGACGACGAGTGGGATTAAAGTCCAGAGGAGTCGGTAGCCGTAGTCCGCGCCCGCGGAGGCGTATGTGGCGATGCCGCCCGCGTCGTTACCCGCGTTGGCGGCGACCATGCCGGGGCCGATGACCGCGACGTATGCGAGCGCGCCCCGCCGCCGCGACACCGCGCGACGCACGCCGCGACTGCCGCGCCGCAAAAGTCGGCGTCCCGCGTCCCGCACACCTGCTGCGCGCGTCAAGGCCACTCGGAGGTTCTCCGTCTTTCATAAGAAAATCTAAACAGTGATTACAACTCGGCGAGCAGATCATCGTGTGAAATGGTCGGCTCGTCGCGGCGCTCGGCGACTGCCGCGAGGTCTTCAACGTCCTCAAGAAGTTCTTCAAACTCCCCAATGGGCACGATGACAGCGGTCTTCTCGCCTTCTTGATTCGTTATGTACTGAACTTCTGATTCGAGCTTCTTCAGGTCTAACATTATTCTCACTCCTGCATCGAGTGTAACACTTAACCGAACACTCTCGGCAGACGCTGCCGCCAGTCTTTCGGCAGAAGAAGCTCCATCGCGTCGTCAACGGTGACGATGCCTGCGATCTCCCCGGCGTCGTCAACGACGGGCAGCGCGAGCAGGTTGTACTCGGCGATGGTCTCGGCCACGTCGCGCGCTCTGTCCTTCGGGTGCGCGTGCTGGAACTCGTCGCGCATGACCTCGTGGAGCGGCGCGTCGGGGTCTGCGAGAATTAAGTTTCTGAGCGCGATGACGCCTGAGAGCTTCCAGGAGTTTTCCTCTTCGACGACGTAGAGGTAGTAAATCATGTTCGGCGTCTCGGCCATCGAGCGCAGACGCGCAAGCGCTTCGCCCGCCGTCAGGTGCTTGGGCAGCACGACGAACTCGGTCGTCATAAGTCCGCCCGCCTCGTCGTCCTCGTATGGCAGAAGCTCTTCGACGTCCGCCTTCTCTTCCTGATCCATCAACTCCAGAAGGTCTTCGGCCTTGTCTTCCGGCAAATCGCCCAGAACGTCGGCGGCCTCGTCGGGCGACATGTGCTCAAGGATGTCCGCGGCGCGCTCCTCTTCCATGTCGCCGATGATGCGCGCCTGATCTTCGGCGTGCATCTCTTCCAAAGTCTCGGCGGCGGTCTCGTCGTCCAGAGCCTCGATGACCTCCGCGCCCTGATGGCGCGAGAGCGCTTCGGCGAGACGCGCTATCTCGACCGGGTGCAGGCGCGCGAGCTTGTCGCGCGATGACTTTAGCTGCACGGTCGCGGCGTCCGTCGCGAGGTAGCCGACGTCGGCCCAGTCTATGACCTCGACGGGACGGTTCGTGCCGACGAAGTTGTGCGGCGTGAGCCTCCGCCAAAGACCCTTCAAGCTCACGTCCGCGCCCGTGACGCGCCACTCGCCGCCCGCCTCGACCAACTGCACGTCGTTGACGCGCACGACGCGCTTGCCGTCAACGTCTATGAGCTGTTTGTCGAGAACGTCGCGCGCGAGCAGAACCTCGCCGTCGCGGCGCGCGAAGCGTCGCAGGTCGAGTATGTCGGAGCTTAGGCGCACTCCCTGCACGTCGAGCTGCGCGACGCGCGCGCGCGGGACGAAGAAGTCGAGACGCCGGTATCGCGCGACGAGTCCGATCACGGGCGGGTGGTCTTCGCCGAGACGCACGATCACGTCCTTGAGCGTCGCCACGCGCTCGCCCTCGACCTCGCGTATGGGGCGACTGAGCAGTTGCGAGAGGTACAGCATGTGAAATTATCGCTCCTGAATAAGGACGCAGGCATCATAGAGAAGGCAAAAGGCAAAAGGCAAAGGGCAAAAGGCAAAAGGATGATGAAAGCCACGCCGACCTTCATCATTCACTTTTGCCTTTTACCTTTTGCCTTTTTACTTTTGCCTTATTTTGTCTCGACCGTGTAGGTCACGGTCGTCTTGCCGCCCGCGGGGACTTGCGCCTTCATCTGTATGCTGTTGGCGGCGAGGCGTTCGGTCGGGTGCGAGGATTCGAGTATCGTCCACTGGTTCTCGCCGGACGGCTCGATGCTTTCGCGTACGAAGGCTTCCGCGTCGCGCGGGCCGCGGTTGGTCAGCACGACCTCGATCCGCGTGATGAGCTTGTAGCGGGTGTTGTCTTCCTGATTCTTGTACTCGACCTGTCGCCGTTCCAGCACGCGGCGCGTGCCGAAGAGCGTCGCGGAGCGCCCTTGCGAGACGCTGAACTCGCCGTCCGGCGGCGTGAGCGGGATGCGGTCTTGCCCGACGATCTGCGCGCCGGAGTCCGTGCGCGCGTAGATCGTGACCTGACCGGCGGGCATCGAGCCTTCGGTCGGGTTCTTCGAGACGATGCGGACTTCGAGGCCGCGCGGCAGCAGCACGAAGCCGCCGCGCGCGAGCGTCTGCGTGCCGTACTCGTTCTCGAAGACGCGGCGCTCGACGACCGCGAGCCGCGCGCGTTGGAAAAGCGGCAGACGGCTGACGGGCGCGTTCGCGTTGAGCGAGATGTCGCGGCCCAGACGAAAGCGGCTGAAGGCGCTCAGCCCCGTCGCCTCCGCCGACGAGGAAAAGGCGCCTTCGTTTGAAGAGACCTCGCTTCTCGCCATCTGCGACGTGTTCGCTACGATTTCGTCCGAGCGCATGTAACCGCCACCCGTGAGCAGCGCGACCTCACCCGCGACAAGATCAACCATCCCTGCGCGCAGGTCTGTGCCGGTGTTGTTCGAGAGCGAGACCCAAGAGTCGAGCGTGGCCGACGTGGGCGGTGCGCCTCCGGTCGCCTCGTCGAGAACGAGCGAGTAGTCGCCGCGCCAACTGATGTCGGGCGCGAGGTAGTCAACCTGTATGCGCCTCGGCCCGGCTGCGCCGCGATTCCGAACTTCGAGATGCAGGACGGGCGAGCGTTGGCCGCGCACCTCAACGCCGCCGTAGGTTATGTCCTGACGTATGACTTCGGCGTCCGCCGCCGTGACGCGCAACGTGCGTATGAAAGCCTTCGGCATAAGGCTGCGCCACTCGATGCGGTTCGTGCCGGTCTGTAACTCGATTGTGCGCTCTTCCAGAAACTCCGCCACGCCCGCGTCGTAGATGGTCAGTTGGGCGGAAGCGCCCTGCGTCTGCGCCCGCGCAACGTGCGCGTGAACTGACAGGAGCAGGAGGAGTGCGGGAAAGAGGCGTCGCCAGTTGTTCATGTGAATTCTCCTTACGGAATTTTTGGCCGGACTGATTGTAGAACGAGGCGCTACCGCCGTCCTTGCGACGCGCGCGGCGTGCAGCCGAAAGAAGAGTATTGCAAAGCCTCGTCCTTTGACCTATTCTCGCGGCGTCTTACCTTTGTCATGCCGGCGCGGGGCCGCGCCAACTCTAAGGAACAACCCGGATGCCTGTCCCACGCGACGGGCGCGGCGATGGAGGCGACACCCGAAATGCTAACACGCGTCGTAAGCGTTCTGGCGTGGCTGACGATATTGTACGCCGTGGCGATGGGCGTCATCACGGGCGCGGAGCGGAAGCCGAAGGCGGTCGCGTTCACTTTCTTCCCGCATAGGATAGCGGGCGCGGGCTGACCGCGCTGGTGCGTCGCTCCGTAACAAAGTTTCCGAAGGGAGGTGCGGAAGAAATGAATCTCACGCGCGCGGTCGGAGTTCTGGCGGGCATCATGTTCGTGTTGGGGGTTGCCATCCTCGCACGCATGATTCTTTTTCCGAAGCAGAAGCCCGAAGGCGTCGAGGCGGGTATGCCCGCGCTCGCGATGGAGTTCGTCGAGTCGAAAGAAGAGCTTCCGAAGATTCTCGGCGGGCCGGGCGACGAGACTTGGCGCGACGCGATGAAGCGGGATTTGAAGTTTGACTACGGCCTCATAGTCCTCTACTGGCTTCTGTTCGTCGGCATCGCGGCGGTGCTGGCGCGCGGGGGCGGGCGTTGGGCCGTGTGGGTCGCCGCAGCCGCGGCCATTTGCGCGACGGCGGCGGCGGCGAGCGACGTGGTCGAGAACGTTCGTATGGAGCGCGTCATTGGCGCTATGGATTTAGTCGCGGACATCAAGACGCCGGGGTTCCTGAAGTGGCTCTCCAGCTTCGTCGCGGTCGCGCTGCTGTCGTTCACGTTCTTCGGGCGCGGCGGTCTCATCTGGGTCGTGGGCGCTTTGTGCCTTCTGATAGCGGGTCTCGGCTTCGTGGGGCTGGCACTCGTAAAGTCCGGCGTGCGCCAACTCTGGCCGGTCGAGCTGGCCTTCGTGTTGATGCTCCTGATGTCGGGCCTCGTCGCATGCGCGTTCATCTTTAGGCCGGGGGCGTTCGCGCCAACGCCCGGCTCATCCTGACGGCGACGACGGGAAAAGATTTGGGCGGCGGGGTTCGCGAATTCGCGCGAGGGCGTTGCAAAAGGGGCGGCCTTTATCCTATGCTCGCCGCCGTCGAAGCATGACCGTTTGTCGCATCGCACTTCTTGAAGACGAAACTCCGAAACAAACTATGCTGACGGTCGGGACTGAATGGCTCATCGAAGCGTCGGGGTGCGACGCGGAGGCGCTGCGCGACGCGGAGCGGCTGCGCGAGATTTTCGCGCGCGCCATCCGAGAGCTTGGGTTGCACGTCTTGGGCGAAGCGCAGTGGCACAAGTTTCCGGGCGAGGGCGGCGTGACGGGACTTGCGATGCTGACGGAATCGCATCTTGCGTGTCACACGTACCCTGAGTTCGGCGTCGCCACGTTCAACCTCTACTGCTGCCGCGAGCGTCCCGCTTGGGCTTGGGAAGAGCGCCTGCGCGAGATGCTGGGCGCGTCTGCCGTGGGCGTGCAGAGCGTGCGGCGCGCGCTGCCCGTCATCGTGCCGCCCGCATTTGAGACTCGACACACGCCCGCGCGCGAGGGGGAGGCGTGATGGCGTTTTCTGCGGGGTGTCCCGCGTGCGGCGCGCAGGTTATCTTCAAGACGGGTTCTTCCGTCGTTGTCGTCTGCGAGTTCTGCAACTCGGTCGTCGCGCGCACGGATCGCGGCATCGAGGACGTTGGCAAGATCGCAGACGTGGTCGAGTCAGGCTCGCCTTTAGAAGTCGGACTTCGCGGCGTCTATCTCGGCGTTGCGTTCGAGCTGACGGGTCGCGCGCAGCTCGCGCACGCGGCGGGCGGCTTCTGGGACGAGTGGTACGCGGCCTTCTCGGACGGTCGCTGGGGCTGGCTCGCGGAGGCTCAGGGCCGCTTCTATCTCACGTTTCAAATTCAAGTCCCGCGCCCGCAACTGCTCCCGCCGTTCGACTCGCTTGAGCTTGGACAGCCCGTCATGGCTATCCCCTCCGCGCAGCCTCCCGTCGTCGCCGAGAAGGGCACGGCGCGGATGCTCGCAGCCGAGGGCGAGATTCCGTATCTGTTGACGCCCGGCGAGACTTATTACTACGCAGACCTTTCGGGTCAGGCCGGAGTCTTCGGCACGCTCGACTACGGCGAACAGCCGCCGCTCGTCTTCGTCGGTCGCGAGGCCACGCTTGCCGAGCTTGGACTTGCGAACGCACAGCGCACGCGCGAGCGCGAGCCGCAACGCGTCACGGCGTCGCAGCTCAGTTGCCCACGGTGCGGCGGGCCGCTTGAGCTTCGAGCGCCCGACGCCGCGGAGCGCGTGACGTGCCCGAACTGCGGCTCGCTGCTCGACATCAATCAGGGCGCGCTGCGATACCTCACGACGCTTGAGCCTAAGGGCTGGGGCATGTCCATCCCGATGGGCGGAACGGCGGAGTTCGAGGGAGCGCCGCTCACGGTCATCGGCTGCATGGTCAGGAGCGTCGAGTTTGAAGGCGTGCGCTACTACTGGCAAGAGTATCTGCTCTACAACCCCGCGGTCGGCTTCCGCTGGCTCGTCGAATCGGACGGGCATTGGAGCTACGTCAAATCAGTCCCGCCCGGCGAGGTCGACGAAAACGGCGGCGCGCGCTACGGCGGAAAGAGGTTCAAGATTTTTCAGGACGCGACGGCGCGCGCCGAGTACGTGCAGGGCGAGTTCTACTGGAAGGTCACTGTGGGCGAGCTTGCGCGCGCGACCGACTACGTGAGCGCGCCTCTGATGCTTTCGAGAGAAATCTCTGTAAGCGCGGGCGCGAGGCAGGGCGCAATCGAGGCGCAGGAGGTCAACTGGTCGCTCGGCGAGTATGTCCCACTCAAAGAGATCGAGCGCAAGTTCAATGTGAATCTGAACTCGCCCTCGACGGTCGCGCCGAACCAGCCCTTCAAGCACAAGAAGATTTACGGCTACTGGGCCGCGCTCCTGCTCGTCGCGTTCGTCGTCGGCTTCTTCATGATGGTGACGGCGTCGCGCAAGACAGTCTTCATGCAGTCCTACACTTTGCAGCCCCAGCCGCGCGCGACGGCGGCGACGACCGCAACGACCGCGCCCGCGTTCGCCCTGCCCACGCCGCGCCCCGGCGCGTCCGCGACCGAGCTTGCGGAGTACGCGCGCCTGAAGGCGGCGCAGGCGAGCGCGACGACGCTCAACTCCGGGCCGACCGAAGCCGACGGCGAGACGGAGAGCACACAGATAATCTTCGCAGGCCCGGTTGAGCTTAAAGGGCGCGAGAACATACGCATCACGGGCGCGGCCAACGTCCAGAACAACTGGCTCTACGTCGCGGGCGATCTCATCAACGAGGAGACGGGAGTCGTGCAGCAGTTCGATCTGCCGATGGAGTCCTACAGCGGCGTCGAGGACGGCGAGTCTTGGAGCGAGGGCAGCAGCGAGCAAACAACCTACGTGCCCGCGCTCCCCGAAGGCCGCTACATGATTCGTCTCGAAGCGCAGTGGGAGAAGTGGAATCAGACCGCGCCGCCGCAATTCATCGTGCGCGTCGAGCAGGGTGTGCC
>DASQLL010000538.1:0-10363 GCA_035630035.1 Pyrinomonadaceae bacterium
GGCAGCTTCAGCAGACGCTCGAATCCGTCCAGATAGGCAACCCGGATTTCCTGGACGACCGCATCGAGGCCGCCGCGTCCGGCGTCGTCGCCAACGAGAAGCAGAAGCAGGCCGAGGAGGCGCGGCTCGAAGCCGCCAAGATCGGCGCGCAGACCAAGCAGATCGAGGCGCTCACCTTCGCCAACCCCGCGCTGCTTGAGATCAAGAAGCTTGAGCTTCAACTGGAGATCGAGCGCGCGCGCGCCGACGGCATCAAGAACCATCAGGGCGCGCTCACGATCATGTACGGCGGCGGCGCGGGCGTACAGCTTCAAGTGCCTTCGGGGAAGTGAGGGAGTATGAGATTCATCGTGTTCGTCTGGGTCGCGGTCGAGCTGTTGCAGATCGCCGTCATCGCGATGCTCGTCGTGGGCTATCGCAATCTGGAGCGCAGACTCAAACAAGTCGGCGACTTCGAGAGCCGCCCGCCGCGCTCGGTGACGGAAGAGTAAAATAAGAGGCGGGAGTCGTAGGGGCGAGTGATGAAAGCGACGCTGACGAAAATCAGCGTCGCTTTCATCACTCGCCCTATTTTGCTTGCCGCGTCAAAGATAACGGCCTCGGCCCGGCCCTCTTCGAGTATGAGACGTACAGGCGATGGCCCAACAGCACGGCGACCGCGACGGCGAACAGCAGCGGCTTGCGTATGTCGGACTTGACGAGCAGGTAGTAGTGCAGCACGCCCGCGACCGCCGCGACGTATGTGAGACGGTGCAGCTTCTGCCAACGCTTGCCGCCGAGTCGCTTAATCATCTTGTCCGTGGACGTGATTGCGAGCGGCGCCATCGAGAAGAAACCGATCATGCCGACGATGATGAACCAGCGCTGCACAACATCGCCCGCGATTGCGCCGAAGTCGAAAGACTTGTCGAACCAGAGGTAGGTCAGAAGGTGCAGCGAGCCGTAGAAGAACGCGTACAGGCCGATCATCCTACGCAGCCGCACGAGCCACTGCGCGCCCGTCCACTTCCGCAGCGGCGAGACGGCGAGCGTCAGCACTAGAAAGACGAGCGTGAGCGTCCCCGTCGTCCGCGTCACGAAGTCCAAAGGGTTCGCGCCCACGCGCCCCGCCCTCCAGTCCCACGCCAGAAGCGCCAGCGGCACGAGCGCGTTGATGAAGACGAGCGATTTGTAGAACTTGATGTCTTTCATAAAAGCGGTGATAAGTGATGAGTGATAAGTGATAAGAAAGAGCCTCCGTTCTTATCACTTATCACTCATCACTTATCACTTCCTCAGTGGTAGTAATTCAAATCCATCCCGTCGTAAAGACTCGCGACCTGGTCGGCGTAGCCGTTGAAGGGGAGCGTCTTGCGCTGCGCGAACTCGCCGATGCGCCGCTCTGTGGCCTGACTCCAGCGCGGGTGCGAGACCGCGGGGTTGACGTTTGAGAAGAAGCCGTACTCGTCCGGCGCGGCGCGGTTCCAAGCGGTCGGCGGCACGCGCTCGACGAGCTTGATGCGGACGATTGACTTGATGCTCTTGTAGCCGTACTTCCACGGAACGACCAGACGTATGGGTGCGCCGTTCTGCGGCAGAAGGGCTTCGCCGTAAATGCCCGTCGCGAGCGTCGCGAGCGGGTGCATCGCTTCGTCTAAACGCAAGCCTTCGACGTAGGGCCAACTGAGGCCGCTCTCGTACTCGCTCGTGTCCGGTATGTTTCGCTTAGGGTCGTTGGCCGTCTCGAAGGCGACGTATTGTACGTTGCCTTGCGGCTCGGCCATCTTCAAAAGCTCCGCGAGAGGGAAGCCGAGCCACGGGATGACCATTGACCATCGCTCTACGCAGCGCAGACGGTAGATTCTATCCTCCTGCGTGAACAGACGCGTCAACTCGTCGAGGTCGAAGACCTTCGGCTTGCCCACAAGCCCTTCGACGGCGAGCGTCCACGGTCGCGTCACGAGCTGTTGCGCGCGTCGCGCCGGTGAGTACTTGTCCGTCCCGAACTCGTAGAAGTTGTTGTAGTGCGTGATGTCGTGATACGGGGTCGCCTCCTCGCCGGGCAGTCCCCACTGCTTCGTCGCGGACTGCGCGCCGGGCGCGACTTTCCCCGACGGCGTGGGCAGCTCGACTTCCGGCGCGAGCAGGCGGCGGTATAGAAATCCCGTTGCGACGGTCGAGGCGGCGAAGGCCGCGCCGCGCAGGAACGTGCGACGGTTAAGATACGTCTTCTTGTCCGTTATCTCACTGCTCTTGATGTCGTCCGGCTTCTTTATCAGCATGGCAATCTTTCCCCGCCGTTCGTTCAAGCAAAATACGGAGTGAAGCGCCGCCGCGGATTGCACAGTCAGAACAGCTTGAGCCAGCCCTAGGCGGCAAAACGAATTCGACCATTTTAGTTTTGAGTTGTCCCGAAACTTTCGCGTTGCTTCAGGGCCTCGCCGACGGATGCATTAGTTAGTTCGTCCGCAGCTGTGTCTTTCAGCATAGGCCAACTTTCCTATGTATCCAAGCATCCAAAAAATCGCGAACAACCTGATACGGAGCGACGCTTAGCGCGCTCTATTTGAAGCAGGTTTGCGCCCGCCACCTCGCGCGACAGACGGGGCTATTGAGAGGAAGAAGATGAAGAAACTAAACTCTGTTTTTGCTGCGCTCACGCTGGCCGTCGCCGCTTCAATCGGCGCGCTGGCCGTTCCCGCAAGCGCACAATCGAAGAAAGCGTCTAAGACTGAAAAGGCAGAAGCGGGCGCGCGAGTCCGCACGCCGCTGAACCTCGCGGTGCTGATTCAGGACGACCTCGTCTCGCGCGTCGGCAACGAGCTTCGCGAGACAGCCGAGTTCATACGCACGCTGCCCACGGGGTCGCGCGTGATGGTCGGCTACATCCGCTCAGGCTCCTTGCAGGTGCGCCAGTCCTTCACGACCGACATGGAAGCGGCGAGCCGCGCGCTGCGCGTCCCCGCCGGCACGACCGCCGCGTCGCCCTTCAACCCTTACGTTCAAGTGCGCGACGCGATCCGGCAGTTCCCCTCGGACGGCTCGAACAGAAACGCTGTGCTGCTCGTCTCGGACGGACTCGACACCTCGCGCGGCTTCGACTTCGCGTCCTCGGTTGACTCGATTGATCTCAACCGCGCCGCGCGCGAGGCGAAGAAGAACAACGTCGCCGTCTATTCGTTCTACGCTCCGTCCGTGGGTCTGACGAGCTGGAATCGTCAGGCCGTCAGCTTCGGCCAGAGCGCGCTCAACCGCATCTCGGACGAGACGGGCGGCAAGGCCTTCTTTCAGGGCACTGACTTCGTGACCTTCAACGCATACTTCGACCGCCTGACCACAACGCTCAACTCGGAGGGCGGACGGGCTTACTAAGCTAACGCCTCTTAACTTCTGCGTTCAGACTTCGGCGTCGCCGGGAGCAACAGTCTCCCGGCGACGTTTTCGTTTCGGGCGAAAAAATTTTGTCTCGCTTGCCGTGTAGGTGTTAAAGTTTTGCGCGGGCGACGCGCCTCCCTCGCACGTTCAAAGCAGGGCGCGCGCCTTGAGCGCTTCACGTCATGAAGGGAAACAAGTCGAGCGAGTATTGCTTGATCGTCGAAGGCGCGTATCTCAGCGTATCCGAGGCGGAGCATGCGTTGCGCGATCCGTTCATAGAGGACTGGGTCGAGCAGACCGGACGCTTCCGCATACACAACCTCAACGAGATGTTGATCGTGCCCGGCGTCACGCTCGGCCAACTCGGCGTCGAGATGATAGAAGACGGCGTCTTCGAGATTGCGTGCCTAGACCCTGAGCATCCGCTCACGGAGCATAAGGCGCGAGGCGTGGCCGAGGCCATCCGTCGGCAGGGAATGTTCGACGAGATTGATGTCGAGCCGCGCTATTTCGTGGACGAGGAAAATTCGGCGGAAGATTCGTCGAAAGATTCGTCGGAAGATTAAGTGCGTGTGAGACGTGTCCGTGGCGGTGCCCGTTATCAAACCGGCTGAAAATCTCTTTAGAAAGCGAATCGTGCCCGCGGAAGTTGCCGTAAAGCCCCTCTGCGTGTATCTTTCTGCGGCCCGGCGGTAAATTCGTTGCCTGAACAAACTAAGATTGACTTCCTCGGAGGGCGCGTCCGCGCCGAGGTCGGCGACATCACGAAGCAGTCGGTTGACGCAATCGTCAACGCGGCCAACAGCACGCTTACGGGCGGCGGCGGCGTTGACGGCGCGATTCACCGTGCCGGCGGCTCAAGCATTCTCGAAGAGTGTCTTGAGATTCGACGGACGCGTTGGCCCGAAGGACTTCCGACGGGCGAGGCCGTTATCACGAACGCGGGGCTTCTTCCCGCGCGCCACGTGATTCACACCGTCGGCCCCGTCTACGGGCGCGAGGGAGGGCGCGAGGCGCAGCTTCTCGCCGCCTGCTATCGAAACTCGCTCGCGCTCGCAGCCGCGCACGAACTCGCGTCCGTGGCCTTCCCGTCCATCTCCACGGGCGTGTTCGGCTACCCGCGCGAAGAGGCGGCGGGCATAGCGTCGGCGGCGATTGCCGAGTTCTTTCATGACGATGAGAGGGTGTGTGAAGTCCGTCTGGTTTTCTTTTCACAGGGAGACATGGGCGTCTTTCTGCGTAACCATGAATTCGCCGCTTAGAGCAATTTTAGATTGAGCGTAGCGCAAATAAGACTCACCGCAGAGGCGCAGAGAGCGCAGAGTTCACGCAGAGAGAATACAATCCTCTGCGTGAACTCTGCGCTCTCTGCGCCTCTGCGGTGAGTCCGACTTATCATACGCTCAACTCAAAAGCGATCTTGCGAGTGAGCTAGTCGCGGCCCGCACGAAATGTTGTTCGCGGCTTTTGACGAAAGAATAGAGAACAAGAAGAATGGTTCAAATGGCGAAAGAGGTCGAGCCGACTTTTGAGGTAGTTAAAGAAAGCGCGCTGCCCGAAACCATCGCGGCGCTTGAGCGCATCTCGTGGAACTACTGGTGGAGCTGGAACGCCGACGGCTCGTCCATCTTCCGCGACCTAGATCAAGAGGTCTGGAACGAGTGCGAGCACAACCCACGCCGTCTGCTCAGGGAAATCTCGCAGTACAACCTGATGCGTATGGCGACCGACCCGGTCTACATCGAGCGCGTGCGCCGCATCGGTGAAAGCTTCGACGCATACATGGCCGCGGGCGCGCACACTTGGGCCGCCGCGCGCGCGCGCGAGATAACGCACGAGCGCCCGGTCGCATACCTCTGCGCGGAGTTCGGCGTGCATCATTCGCTCCCGCTCTACTCCGGGGGCTTGGGCATACTCGCGGGCGATCATCTGAAGAGTGCGAGCGACCTCGGCCTTCCGCTCGTCGCCATCGGTCTGCTCTATCATCACGGTTACTTCCGTCAGCGCCTGCGACGCGACGGTTGGCAGGAGGAGACTTACAGCCAGATAGACGTTGAAGATTTGCCGCTCCAACTCGTGCGCGGGCGTGAGGACGAGCCTGTATACGTCGAGCTTGAGATGCGCGGGCGCGCGGTGCGCGTGCAGGCTTGGCGCGTGGACGTTGGGCGCGTGCGGCTCTATCTGCTCGACACGAACGTCGAGGGGAACGATCCGATTGACCAGTACATCTCAGGCCACCTCTACGGCGGCGACCGCGAGACGCGGTGCGTGCAGGAGATGGTCTTAGGCATCGGCGGCGTGCGCCTGCTGCGCCGTCTGGGCGTCGAGCCGCACGTCTTCCACCTTAACGAAGGCCACTCTGCGTTTCTCACCTTAGAGCTTGCGCGCGAGCTGACCGTGGCGGGCGCGAGCTTTGAAGAGGCTGCTTCGGCGGTGCGCGCGCGCTGCGCGTTCACGACGCACACGCCCGTCGCCGCGGGCCACGACGAGTTCGTCGCGCCGCTCATCGAGTCGTGCTTCGGCGAGGACTACTGGAACGCGCTCGGCCTCTCGCGCGAGCAGTTCCTCGGCCTCGGTCGCGTGAAGGCGGACGACGAGACCGACCTGTTCGGCCTGACGCCGCTCGCGCTCCGCATGTGCCGCTCGTTGAACGGCGTGAGCCGAAAGCACGGCGAGGTGTCGCGCGAGCTTTGGAACAAGATGTGGCCGGAGCATCACGTTGACGAAGTGCCGATCTCTTCTGTGACGAACGGCGTCCACGCGCCGACGTGGGTCTCGCCGATGCTGCGCGCTCTCTTCACGCGGCACGTGGGCGAGGGCTGGACTGAGGTTCTGCACGACCCCACGGCGTGGGCGTTGGCGGTCGAGGCCATCCCCGACGAAGAATTGTGGCGCGTCCGTCGCCTACAGAAAAAGCGTCTCATCGCGTTCGTCCGCGAGCGGCTCTTCCACGCGCGGCTTCATCAGCACGAGCCGCGCGCCTACGCCGACGCAGCGCTCGGCATGTTCGACCCCGAAGCTTTAACGATAGGGTTCGCGCGCCGCGTCGCCGCGTACAAGCGTTGGGGCTTGCTGCTGACTGAGCCGGATCGCCTGCGCCGCCTTCTGATGGACGCGGGGCGGCCCGTGCAGCTCGTCTTCGCGGGCAAGGCGCACCCGCAGGATCAGGGCGCGAAGCTCATCCTCCAGCAGATGGCTATCTGGAAGCTTGACCCCGAAGTGATGCAGCGCGCAGTCTTCTTGCAGGATTACGATCAGGAGATTGCGAAGCAGCTCGTGCAGTCTGTGGACGTTTGGATGAACGTGCCGCGCCGCCCGCTCGAAGCGTCAGGGACGAGCGGCGAGAAGGTCGCGATGAACGGCGGGCTGAATCTGTCCGTTCTTGACGGCTGGTGGCTCGAAGGCTACGACGGGCGCAACGGCTGGGCGGTCGGCGACGAGACCACCGGCGAGACGACCGAAGAGGCGGACGCGCACGACGCCGAGTCGCTCTATCGAGTTCTGGAGAACGAGGTCGTGCCGACCTTCTACGAGCGCGACGAGCAAGGCATCCCGCGCCGCTGGCTCTCGATGACGCGCCACGCAATACAGACGCTCGCCCCAACCTTCAACAGCGACCGTATGGTGCGCGAGTACACGCGCCGCGTCTACATCGGCGAGTAAGGCTCAAAACGTCAGAAACGCGAGCGTGAGCGAGCGTGTCTTCGTTTACAGTAGAGAAGACACACTCGCTCGCGCTCGCGTTTCTGACCTTGAGTTAAGGAGTCGTCGGGCTTGAAGGCTTAACAGTTAACGTAGCCGAGCGCCCAGAAGACGATGATGAAGATCAATACGGTCGAGATGCAGCCGCCGCCGAGCTTCCACGCCGCCGCTCCCGCCAGAATCGCACGCAAAGGCCCTTGCATAGTTTTTCTCTCCTGTTGGTTTCAGCAAAAAAACGCGGGAAGAGCAGAAGATGTCTACGGCAAAATCGTTGTGAATCTATATCGCGTGAGTTTCAAGAACGTCGCGCGGGACTTTACCCGCGCGGAAGGATTGGGCCGCCCGCCACTGCGTCATCGCACCGCTCGCATGTTGCACGGCCTGCCCTGACAGATCGAGCGAGCGGAGCGCGTGTCGAATGTCTTGCCCGGTCACGGTCATAGATCAGGCCCTTTGACTTCGGGCCAGTCTGTTTTCGTCTTGGCATATTCAATCCAATCACCCGACGTAATTAATGCGCGAGGGGAATAAAATTCAGGATCAGGTTCATAAGTCCAACACGCCTTTCGGTCGTTACCGAGAGAGATTTCAACCTGCTTCCGCAAATAATTGCTTGATGCTTCAAACTCATCCAGCTCATTCAGAATCTCATCATCAACTTCATACACTTCGCCAATGACCGATGAGTGCGATTCATTAAGTAGCAAGCCGGGATATGCACCTAGATCATAGAGGCTGCCTATTACTTTAGCGTCGGCAATAAATTTTGAGCCGGGAAATTTTACAGACAGCGCGCGCGCACCGCCGCGTCTCAACGTACCGTAAACAAATACGAGATGCTTATTCACATTTAGCTTTGCCTTTCTCATAGCAACCTGACAGCAACCTAACGCTTGAATTAACCGAGCGCGCACACAGCGCAGGTACGACCAAGCTCACGACGAAAGCCAAGCTAACTCGCGCTCTCGTTCAATGAGGCGTTGTGTTGCGCCTATGGGGCAAACATCTCGCTTAGAACGGATAAGACCTCCGTTTGAGTTTGCTTGTCGATTTTGCCAAGCCTCCTGACCAAGCGCGTCTTATCTACTGTGCGGACTTGGTCAAGCACAATTTGCCCCTGCCTTCCCTGAAACTTGCACGCGACTCTTGTCGGATAAGATGCGCCCTTCGTAGTCATCGGCGCAACAATCACTGTTCTTATAAAACGATTCATCTCATCCGGCGAAATCACAAGGCAGGGCCGAGACTTCTTAATTTCGCTGCCGATTGTCGGATCAAGGTTGATGAGGTAAACATCAAAGCGCTTAACTACCATTGCCATTCGCCCTCATCCCATTGAGTTCGAGTGAGCAAACTCTTATCGAGCAAAGCATCATCGCCGCGCTCCGCCATCGCACGAAACGCGCTTTCCCAATCCTGTCGAGGCTGTTTACTTGAGCGGATAATGATTCGATTATCCTCCACCTCCAGCTCAACCTCTTCGGCAAGATTGCTACGCTCCAAAAGCAACTTTGGGATACGAATGCCTTGCGAATTACCAATTTTCACGATTCGGGTTCTCATAAGCACATTGTAATTACGTAGTTGGTTTATAGGCAAGGCAGCGCGAGGGCGGGAAACATAACTTCTCATTAAATAGAGCGCGCCTTGATAGTACGCCAAATCGGCGTACTATCAAGGCGCGCTCTATTTAATCACGCAATGAATATCTTGCGGAGTGCGCGGCCTTCAGGCGGCGTTGGCGGGCTTGTTGGCGTTGGTGTGGCGGACGGTGTTCTTGCCGAGTCGCTTGGCCGTGTACATCAGCTCGTCCGATGCGCGCAGCACGTCGTCAACGGAGGCGGGCGGGTAGTCCCATGTGACGACGCCGACGCTGAAGGTGACGGGCCAGCCCTTGCGCTGAACGACATCGAGAAGCTCGCGGCGCACGCGGCGTATGACGACCTGCGCCGCGTCGTCGCCCGTCTCAGGCATCAGCACCGCGAACTCGTCGCCGCCGAGGCGCGCGACCGTGTCAACGGTTCGCACGTTCTGCCGGATCGTGTCGGAGACGAGTTGGAGCAGTCGGTCGCCAGCGCTGTGGCCTTCGCGGTCGTTGACGAGCTTGAAGTCGTCAACGTCCATGAAGGCGACGCTGAAGGGATGCTCGTTGCGACGCGCGCGGTTGATCTCCGCTTCCGCAAGCTCCGCGAAAGACCTTCCGTTGACCGCGCCCGTCAGATAGTCCGTCCGCGCAAGCTCGCGCTCCTGTGCGAGCGAAGACTTGAACGACGCGACCAGATGCACTAGCACCAACATGAAGCCGAGGCGCACGGCTGCGTTCCAGTACGCGATGAGCGGGTGTGCGAAGTGGCCCAACGTTGTGTGGCCGACGATGAACCAAGACAGCCCGCTCGCGGCGCACATCAAAAGGCCCGCGCGCCTGCCCGCGTGCCACGCGGCGAGAAAGACAGGGATGACGTAGAAGATGAGCGAAGAAATGTCCGGGCCGTTCAGGTAGTCAACGACGCCCAGCAGCCCGACGAGAAGGAACCCGCAGGTGTAGATGAATTGGGGGGAGCGTCGTCCGAGAAAATCGTTCAGTCTCATGGCAATCAGCATCGGCGCGCGAGGGCCGGGGGAAGCGCTTTCGCTCGGAGAGGTTCGGGAGGGCGTTTGGATCGAAAGCGACGAACGGCGTGTTAAGCCTTGCGCGCGCTGATATTTGATTATTTGTGGAGCGGTTTCGTTGCTTGCTGCGAGCAGTAGTGACGGGCTTCGATGCGGAAACGCGACCGTGAGGGAGCGTGTCGGTCGCGGCATCACATGACACGCTCCCTCACGGTCGCGTTTCCGACAATGACCCGCTCGCGGTACTATGTCGGAGCTTCGCCAGCCGCATTCTTCCAGTTCACACGCGAGTTGAGCCGTGTTAGACTTCCACTCTCCAACGGCTCACGCGACGCCGAGCGAGGCCGCGCCGCCCGCTTACGAGATACTTTCAAACGCCTTCGGGACTTAAAGCGAAGATAACTCCAAATGAAGTTCTGCACCGCGTGCAACACGAATTTCCCCGACACAGAGACCTTCTGCCCCACTGACGGCGAGGTGTTGCAGGAATCGCCTGAGAACATCGTCGGCGCGGTGATTGACGGCAAGTACAAGGTCGAGAGCTTCATCGCGCAGGGCGGCATGGGCGCGGTCTACCGCGCGCGCCACATACTTCTGGGCGATGTGGTCGTCATCAAGACCTTGCGCTCCGAGATGCGCGGCAACGCCGAATGGCTCAAACGCTTTCAGCGCGAGGGCAAGGCCGCGCGCGCCTTCC
>DASQLL010000539.1:0-4282 GCA_035630035.1 Pyrinomonadaceae bacterium
CTGGGAAGTAATAATCAAGTGAGGTTTGAGATGAAGTCTTTTGCCCTTGCGCGCCCCTTCGCGGCGCTCCTCATGACCCTTGTCCTTCTGGCGTCGCCCATCGCGGTGCTTGCCAAGAAGGGCGAGAAGAATTTCAAGCGCGGCATGCAGTTCGAGCAGGCGCAGCAGTGGGAGAAGGCCGCGCAGGAGTTCGCGCTCGCCGTCGCGGCCTCGCCGTCCGACACCGAGTACCAGCTCCACTTCCGCCGTGCCGTCTTCAACGCCTCGCAGAGCTACATGGCGAAGGGCAAGGCGCTCGCCGAGCAGGGCGACTACATCGGCGCTTACAACGCATACCGGCAGTCGTACGGCCTCGACCCAGTCAACGACCTCGCCTCGCAGGAGATGGACAGGATGCTCCGCCTCCAACGCGAGAAGGAGGGCACGAGCAGTCCGAACGGTGTGAAGAACGCGCCGACCTCGTTCCGCGGACAGGCGGGCGTGCGCCCCTCGCAAGCGGACGGGCAGGCCGACGGCATGCCCAATTCGCGCACCGAGCAGCTACAGACCGTCCAGTACAGCGGCGACCTCGAAGGACTCATACGCAAGCTCGCCGACGAGCTGAGCCTCAACGTCGTCTTCGACCAGAACTTCTCGCAGGTCAAGCGCACGGTCAACATCAAGTGGAAGGACATCACCCCCGCGCGCGCGCTCGACTACGTCTTTCTCTCGCAGGGACTCTTTTTCCAGAAGCTCGACCGCCGCACCATACTCGTCGCAGACCAGTCGAAGCGTCCGATGTATCAGCAGCTAGTGCTGCGAACCTTCTACCTCTTCAACATCAAGCCGAGCGAGGCGCGCACGCTTCTGACCGGCGCGCTCCCCGCGAACTCAGGCCGCCAGCCGCAGTTCATCGAGAACGTGACGACCAACTCGATCACGGTGCGCGACACGTCGGAGAACATGCGTATCGTCGAGAAGCTTCTGGCGAGCGTTGACAAGGATCGCGCAGAGGTCGTGATGGAAGTCTCCATCTACGAGATTACGCGCATAGACCTTTTGCAGATAGGCAATCAGATCGGCAACGCCACGACGCTCGGCAATCTGGGCGGCATCCAGCCCGGCTCTGTGCTGGTCGGCGGCGCGCGGCAGATCGCCAGCGGCGCTGCGGGCGTCTTCCCGCTCTCGACCGGCCTCGGCCTGCTCATCCCGGCCACGGCGTTCTCCGCCGTGCAGGGCAAGACCAACACGCGCCTCATCTTCTCGACGCAGGTTCACGCCTTCGACGACGAAAAGAGCGAGACGCGCATCGGCGCGAAAGTCCCCGTGCAGACCGCCGCCGTCTTCAACGGACTCTCGACGGGCACGACCCCTCCGGGCGGGAACCCCAATCAGGGCGTGACCAACCCCGGCGTCTTCGGCAACGGCTTCCCCGTCATCCAGTACGAAGACACGGGCCTCGTGCTCGACTTCAAGCCCAAGGTCTACCCGAATCAGGACGTGCAGGTCACGATGAACATCGAGACCAAAGACACGAACGGCGACAGCCTGACGCCCACGTTCACGCAGCGCAAGATTTCCGGCGTCGCGCGCATCCCGAACGGCAAGACGATGATGATCGCCTCGATCTCGCAGGATCGAGAGAGCAACGGTCGCACGGGGCTGCCGCTCATCGGACTCATCCCGATCCTTGGACGACTCTTCACCGCGCCGCGCAAGGACAACACGCAGAGCGACATCGTCATCACGATGACGCCGCGCGTGCTGCGCGCGCCGGAGATTCTTCCGTCGGATTCGGAGGAGCGCAGGACAGGCACAATGCAGACGCCCGAATCGCCATCGCTCGAAGCCATGGTGCGCGACGCCGAGCGCGAGGAGCATTTCGCAAAGCAGCGAGCCTTGCCGACCAACCAGACCGTGCAGCTCCCGCCGCAGCCCGGCGAGGAAGTGACCTTCGTGCCCGCGCCGAAGGCTCTGGCCGAGGCCGCCGCCAGCGGCGCGACGACCGGCGCGGTGACGGCGACGAACAACTCTGCGCCGCAGCCCGCCGCGATTGATGCGAACGCGACTGCCGCCACCGCACTAAACGTCGGCCTGAGTACGAACGCGCCTGCGTCGCCCGTCGCGAACAACACGCCCGCGCCCGCAGTCGCGTCTGACGCGCACGCTAACCCAGCGCCCGCGCCCGCCTCGGAGAAGGCGACCGGCGCGGCCAACCCGAACGTCGAAGCGAAGGCGACTGAAACGGCGAAGCCGAACGAAGCATCGAGCGTCGCACAGCCCGCGGCGAACAGCGCTAGCAACGCGACCGCCGCGGCGCAGCCCGCGCCGTCGGAGAGCGCGGCTGAGCTGCTTCTACTGCCCGAACAGCAGGAGCTAAAGGTCGGCGAGCGCAAGCGCCTGATGCTCTTCCTCAAGACGGACGCGCCGCTCGGACTTGCGACCGCGACGCTCCGCTTCGACCCGCGTTCGGTGGCCGTCCGCTCGATCTCGCAGGGGATGCTCGCGACCAGCGCGGCGACCGCGCCCGTGCTTACGCAGTCGCTCGACATGGCGAACGGCGTTCTGCTCATCTCGGTCTCGCCCGCCGCGGGCGCGCAGCCGCTGACGGGCGAGGGACTTCTGCTCGTCATCGAGATAGAGGGCCTCGCACCCGGCGACTCCGCGCTACAGTTCGACGCGGACAAGGTTCACCTGATCGCCACCGACGGTCGCAACGTCCGCGCGCGCGTCTCGGCGAGCAAGTTCAAGGTCACGCAGTAATGCCGGATGTGGAGACGGGGCGACGGGGAGAGGGGGAGATTGTGAAAAGAGAAGTCGAACGCAAATCTCATCCTACCCTCTCCCCGTCGCCCCGTCTTGCCGTCGCCCCGTCTCGCGCTTCGCGCGCGGGCGGGTGGACGCTCATCGAGTTGGTCATTACGATGACGGTGATGACCGTCCTCACGATGGCGGTCATTCCGATTGTCAGAACTTCGATACGCCGCCAGAGGGAAGCGCGTCTGCACGACGCGTTGCGCCAGATGCGTAACGCCATTGACGAGTTCAAGCGCGACACCGTCGGGATGCAGTGCGGGCCGGGCGGCACGGCTATTGTGACACCGCCGGGCACGCCCGGAGTCCCCGGAGCGCCGGGCGGCGGCTACATAGACCCGCGCAGCCGCGTCGTCATCTCCGACTGCAAAATCTTCGGCGTGGAAAATCCCGACAGATACCCGCCCAGCTTAGACACGCTCGTCGAAGGCGTTGATGTAATCCAGCGTCCGGGCGCGGGGGCCGGGCCTCTGCCGGGCGCTGGACTTACGGGCGTGGGCGGTTCGGCGACGGAGAATTCGGGCGGGGCCATCCCTAAAAAGAAACGCTACCTACGAGAGATTCCGATTGACCCGATGACGGGCAAACCCGAATGGTGCATCCTCTCGAACTACGACGAGGCCGACGGCGGCTGCTCGTCCAGCGCCAATAACGTCTTCGACGTGCGCTCGAACGCTAAGGGCGAAGCCCTCAACGGAGAGAAGTACAGTGACTGGTAAACGGATTGCGGATTGCGGATGGCGGATGGCGGATTCGATGAAAGGCGCGTTGCCTTTCCGTCTCCGCCGCGATGCGCGCGTGTCGAAAGATGAAAGACGCGCTTCCCAAAATCCGCAATCCGCAATCCGCAATCCGCAATCCAGAGGCTTCACGCTCCTTGAGCTGATGATCGTCATCTCGATTCTGGTGATACTCGCGCTCATAGCGATGGCGCAGTACAACAAGACTGTGCTTGCGGCGAAAGAGGCGACGCTGCGCGAAGACCTCCACACGATGCGGAAGATGATTGATCAGTACGGGGCGGACAAGGGCAAGCTCCCGCAGTCGCTCTCAGACTTGCAGAGCGCGGGCTACATACACGAAATTCCGATTGACCCGATGACCGATCAGGCCGACTGGCAGCCGGAGTTCGGCGACGACCCCGGCGCGCTCGAAGGCGGGCAGGGCCTCGTCAACGTCCACAGCTCCTCCGGCGACACCGGCTCCGACGGCAGGCCGTACAGTGAATGGTGAAGGACAGTTTTCAGTTTTCAGTTTTTAGTTTTCAGCAGGCAGTGTGCGTCGGAGAAAAACTCATGTTGCCAATCGAAAACTGAAAACTGAAAACTGAAAACTGAAAACTGCTTCAATGAACCCTTTCAGCAAACTCATCTCGCCGCGCCTGCCCGCCGCCGCCGTGGGGCTTTCGGGCGAGGGCGCGTGCGTCGTCCAGTTGGAGCGGCGCGGCGGCGTGTTGGCCGTCCGCACGGCGGGCTTTCTGCCGCTGCCC
>DASQLL010000540.1:0-6345 GCA_035630035.1 Pyrinomonadaceae bacterium
CGTGCGGAAGGCGCGCATGGTCTTCTGGATGGCGGTGGGCGTCGCGCTTCTGGTTGGGCGCGGCCTCACTCTGCGCGGCGTCGCCGCGGAGGCGCAGCGCGCGCAGGAAGCGGCACGCGGAGAAGCGGAGTCTGGAGTCTGGAGTCTGGAGTCTGGAGTCGAGACGAAAACCGAGTCAGGTGTTTGAAGTCTTGGAAGCTGTTTTAAAAGCCACGAAGTGGCGGAATGTAATAGCCCGGCGCATCGCGCTCGTGATGCTGACGGCGGTGGGGTTCGCCCTGCGCGTGGGCGGCATCAGCCGCTTGGGGCTGACCGAGGACGAGGTGAACAAGCTCGAAGCCGTGCGCGCATACGAGCGCGGCGACTTCACGCAGAACGCAGAAGGCGTATGCGGCGCGACACGCGGCGCGGCAGAACGATGGCCTCGAAGGCGTCCCAGAGGACGACGACGATGATTGCGAGCGCGACGATGGCGGCTAAGGCTTGCAGCATTCTATTCGACCTTCGGCGGCTAACTGCTTTGCGGCATCTCGGTCACTTCGGCGGCGGGCGGCTCTTCGGGGTGGAATGTCGCGCGACGCTTCCAACGCCTGTAAGCTTCGACCGAGAAGACGAGCCACACGCCGCTCAGAAGGTACGCCCCCAGCACGTCGCTCGGCCAGTGCGCGCGCAAGGTTACGCGCGAGAGTCCGACAAGCAGCACGGGGAGCAGCAACAGCACGAGCGCCACGCGTCGCACACGCGTCCCGCGCGGCAGAAGCGCGTAGGCCGCGAAGAAGAGGAAGCCGAAGAAGCAGACGTAGAACGTGACGTGCCCCGAAGGGAAGCTCATCTCGTCGCTCTTGAACGAGAAGCCGACAAGCTCCGCCGAAGGTCGCGGTCGCCCGACGAGGAGCTTGAGAATCCTGTTGATGAACGTGCCGCCCCCCGCGCTCAAAATGACGCCGACGCCCTCGCTGCGCCGCCGCCACGCGATGAACAAAAGCGCGGTCACTATCGTCAATGCCCACGGCGTCGCGCCGTTGCCGAACAGAGACGCCCAACGCATGAGCGCAGCCCAGCCGGGCAGTTCAACCGACTGAATCGCGAGCGCGAGCCTCAAGTCCCAACTAAAGTATGCGTACTCGTGCGCGAGGACGGCGAGGACTGCGAAGAGCGCGAGCGAAGCGGCGTAGATGACCTCCGCGCGCATGAGACGCCGCAACTCGCGCCTGCGACGCGGCGACGCGGGAGTCGTGCGCGCGTCGTCGGCTTGGCTTATAATCTTCTCGTCCACTCCCGAAACATAAACGAGCCGAGAGCGCGCGGCAAGCCGCGAGGCCGGAGCGCGCGCGCGGCGCGGAAGGGAAGTGAAGAGTTGCTGAGAGTCGAGTACAGAGAGGGTTTGTACCTGCCCGACCTTGACCTTTGGTTCGACGCCGACGGCCCGCGCGCGCGCTGCGTCATCTCGCACGCGCACTCCGACCACATCGCGGAGCATCGAGCCATCATCGCGACGCCCGAAACCGCGCGCCTGTTCCAGCACCGGCGCGGCGAGGCGGAGATCGAATCTTTGCGTTACGGCGAGCGGCGCGACTACGGCGCTTACGCGCTGACGATGTTCCCGGCGGGCCACTGTCTAGGCTCGGCGCAGATTCTCGTCGAGGCGGACGGCGAGCGGCTCGTCTACACGGGCGACGTGAAATTGCGTCCGAACGTAGCGGCGCAAGCAGCGGTCGTCGTCCCATGCGATACGCTCGTGATGGAGTCAACCTTCGGCGACCCGCAGTACCGCTTCCCGCCCGACGTTGCGACCTACGACCGGCTTTACGCCGCGTGCGACCGCGCGCTCTCGGACGGGCGCGTGCCGGTGGTTCTCGCATACGCGCTCGGCAAGAGTCAGGAGGCGCTGGAGCTTCTGCTCCGTCGCGGCTACCGCGTCACGCTGCACGGGTCTGTGTGGAACGTCTCGGAGATTTACCGCGAGTGCGGCGTCAAGTTTACGGGCGAGTACGAGCGCTACGACCGCGAGCGTCTGAAGGGGCGCGTGCTTATCGCGCCGCCGGGCTGTCGCAGGCAGCCGATGATTCAGAACATCGAGCGTCGCTACCTCATAATGCTGACGGGCTGGGCCGTGAGCAAGAGCGCGCCCTACATGTACCGCGGCGTTGACCTCTTGCTTCCGCTCTCAGACCACGCCGACTTCGACGACCTCGTCCGCCTCGCGCGCGAAAGCGGAGCGCAGAGAATCATCACGATGCACGGCGCGAAGAAGTTCGCCGCCATCCTTCGCGACATGGGCCTCAACGCCGAGCATCTCGCGCAACACCCTTCGCAGAAGAGCGCGAAAGGCGCGACGAAGAAGGCGGCGACAGCGGTCGAGCAGAAGTTGTTTGAGTAAGCATGTAAGAATCAGAAACGCGACCGTTAGGGAGCGTGTGGTCAAAGGATGAAGGCGGAAGGATGAAGGATGAAGCAAAGACAGCATCTCTTTCATCCTTCCGCCTTCATCCTTCATCCTTTCGCTGACACGCTCCCTAACGGTCGCGTTTCTGACTCTGGTTTTTGAATTTCTCCTCGCAGATGCGCTCGACGGCGCGCTCAAGGTTCTCGTCGAGGCCCATGAGGCATTTGACGACGCGCGAGGGCAGGCGCAGGGTGACGACCTCATACTCCTCTGTCGTCGTCTTCGGGTCGTTGAGGGCGCGGCGCAGGGCTTTGATGATGTCGCGATGGTCGGCGGGCTTCGAGAGATATTCCTGAACGCCGAGGCGCTCGCATTGCTGGCGCGTGTCTTCGCTCGTCTCGCCTGTGACGACGACGACGGGGACGTTGGCGCTGAGGCCGCGAATCTGTTGCAGCGTTTGCAGGCCGTGCATTTCGGGGAGCGTCATATCCAGCACGACGGCGTCCGCCCCGTCGTCCTCGAATATGGCGAAGCCCTCCTCGCCCGTGTACGCCTTCGTCACGTCGAAGCCGTCCATCTGTAGAACGCTCTCGTAGAGCGTCGCGAGGTCTTCCTGATCCTCTATGACGAGGACGCGTGCCCTGCCCATCTGCTGGTTCCCCCCTTGCAAAGTTTTCGGTTTAGCTCTTTAATTCGCCCACACGCGCGAACTAAAAACCATAATTTCGACACGGTGTCCGGCTGTAACTGGATTATAGCAGAAGCCGCCTATGACTCAGCCCATCGCCACAGTCCTCGTCCTACTCGTCGTCGCGGTCATCCTGTTCGCGACCGAGAAGATTCCGATTGACATCGTCACGCTCCTGCTCGTCATCGGCCTTGTGCTTACGGGCACGCTCAACGTCTCGGAGGCGTTCGCCGGATTCGGCAACGACATCGTCATCACAATCGCAGGACTGTTCGTTCTGACGGGGGGCTTAGTGAAGACAGGCGTGGTTGACCTCGTCGGGCGTCGCCTGCACCGCATCGCGGGCGGCAACGAGTTCCGGCTGACGACGCTCGTCATGTTCACGGCAGCCGCGTGCGCGTCCGTTATGAAGAACACGACGACGACGGCGATGTTCGTGCCCGTCGTCTTAGGCATCGCGCACCGCGCCAAAGTCCAGCCGTCGAAGCTCCTGATGCCCCTCGCCTTCGGCGCGATCCTCGGCGGCACTTGCACGCTCATAGGGACTTCGACGAACCTCGCCGTCTCGGGCGCGCTCGCAAAGCTCGGACAGAATGCGGAGCTGCTGGCGCGCTACAACGTCAGCCCGGAAACGCTCGCCCCCTACACGATGTTCGAGCTGACGCCGGTCGGCATCGCAATCGTCGCCGCCGGAATGCTCTACATGCTTCTGCTCGGACTGCGTTTGCTTCCAGCGCGCGGCAGAGATGAGTCGCTTATAAATCAGTATCAGATGCGCGAGTACATCTCGGAGGTGATCGTCCTCAAGGACTCGCCGCTCGTCGGGAAGACGCTTGAGGACGCGAACCTGAGCGAGGTACTCGACCTCACGGTCATAGGCATCATACGCGGCAAGCAGGGGCGCATCCCTCCGCGAGCCGAAGAGACGATTCAACCCGACGATCTTCTGCTGGTGCAGGGGCGCATGGAGGACATCCTGCGCGTCAAGACCGAGGCCGGCATCGAAATCCGCCCCGACTTCGAGCTAAGCCCGCACGACCTCGAAGCCGGCGACGTGGAGCTTTTCGAGCTGATGGTCTTGCGCGGGTCGGACATGAACGGGCGGACGCTGCGGAGCCTGAACTTCCGCGACCGATACGACCTGACCGTGCTTGCAATCAACCGCCACGGCATGGCTCTGCTGACGAAGCTCTCGACCGTAACGCTCCGCTTCGGCGACGTGCTGCTCGTGCAGGGAAAGAAGGAGCGCGTCGAGCGTCTGACGGCGGAGGGAAATCTTCTTCTGCTCGAAGGCGAGCTTG
The DNA here is from genome assembly GCA_035630035.1 of Pyrinomonadaceae bacterium. Classification (GTDB taxonomy): domain Bacteria; phylum Acidobacteriota; class Blastocatellia; order Pyrinomonadales; family Pyrinomonadaceae; genus QHXN01. The sequence continues at coordinate 4,376 of DASQLL010000540.1, forward strand.
GCGGGCGCGAGCGCGCGAACAAACGCATCTGGGCCGTCCTGGCCTTCGTCGTCTTCCTCTTCTTCTCCGTGACGCACACGGGCGGCGTGCCGCTCTCGGTGGCCGTGTTGTTCGGCGTGTTGATACTGATTGCGTCGCGCGCCGTTCTGTTGCAGGAGATGTACGATCTGGTTGACTGGCGTCTGATCGTTCTGATCGCGGGGATGATAAGTTTCGGCACGGCGATGGAGAAGACGCACGCCGATCAGTACATCGCAGACATCATCGTCGCGAGCTTCAGCGCCTACGGCGGACTCGCGGTGCTGGCGGGCTTCTTCGCGATGACCTTGCTGCTCACACAACCGATGTCGAATCAGGCCGCTGCGCTCGTCGTACTGCCTATCGCGGTCAAGACCGCGCTCTCTTTGGGCCTTAACCCGCGCACGTTCGCCGTCGTCGTCACATACGCCGCTTCCTGCTCTTTCCTCACGCCGCTTGAGCCGGCCTGCGTGCTTATCTACACGCCGGGCCGGTATCGCTTCTTCGACTTCGTAAAGGTAGGCTCGATTCTCACCGTCGCCGTCTTCGCCATCGTCATACTGCTTGTGCCGATTTTCTGGCCGCTGTGAGAACAGAAGGCAGTAGGCAGAAAGCAGAAGGCAGTCAAATCGCCAGCTTCAAAATTGCAATCTCAAAACTTTTCAGTTGTTTTTGCTTGGATATTGCCTACTGCCTACTGCCTACTGCCTTCTCCTCTTGCGCTCACAATCGAGTGCCAATATAATGCGCGAGCTTTGAAAACGGGCCGGGGTCGAAGGGTTTCGGGTAAGCCTCGCAAGAGTTTTCAGACGCTCCTCAAAAGTAAACGAAATAATATGCCGACAATCAATAGTTGGAGAGAACGGCGACGTGTTGCCCCGCGGCGCACGACCCCTTTTCGCACGCTCGCCGCAGGTCTGGTTCACATCGCGCGCGCGGCCTTCGCCGAACCTTATAAGCTCGCCGTCGAGCGTCATGCCATCGGCCTCAAGCGACTTCCGCGCCAGCTCGACGGGCTGAAGATCGTACACCTCTCGGACATACACCACGGCCCTTTCACCGCGCGCGAGCAGATCGAGCGCGCCGTCGCCGTCGCCAACAGCCTACAGCCCGACATCATCGCCCTGACGGGCGACTACATCTCGCACGAGCGCGAGTACGCGCAGCCCTGCGCCGAGATGCTGGGCCGCCTGCGCGCTCGTTGCGGCGTCTACGCCGTCTTGGGCAACCACGACAACTGGGTTGACCCCGCGCTCATCACAGACCTTTTCCAACTCGCGGGCATACGCGTCCTGAACAACGAGGGGCTACGCTTCGAGGACAGGGGAGTCTCCTTCTGGCTCGCGGGCGTTGACGACACGATGGTGGGACTGGAAGATTTGCCGCTCGCGCTCGCAGGCTCCGCCGCGGACGAGATGAAACTGCTGCTCGCGCACAACCCCGTCATCCTGCGCCGCGCCGCGCGCGCGGGTGTTGACCTTGTGCTGTCGGGCCACACGCACGGCGGGCAGGTCGCTTGGCGCTCGGAGCGCTCGGCTTCGGGGCGCGTCCGCCGGCGCATACTTCGCGGCCTCGGTCGCCGCGGCGAGACGCAAATCTACGTTACGCGCGGCCTCGGCACTGTCGTACTGCCCGTGCGCTACGGCTGCCTGCCGGAAGTCTCTTTGCTAACGCTCCGCTGCGCTGATTAGTCTGGAGTCTGGAGTCTGGAGTCTGGAGTCAAGACGGGTTCTTGCCTTTGACTCTGGACTCCAGACTCCAGACTCCAGACTTTTATGGCTTCTAAAGTCATCACCCTCCCGAACGTCCTGACCGTGGTTCGTATGGCTCTGATCCCGGTCTTCGTGGGCGCGCTTTATTATCAGAGATTCGGATGGGCGCTGGCGGTCTTCGTGGCTGCGGGCGTTACCGATGGCTTGGACGGCCTCATCGCGCGGCGCTTCAACCAGTAT
>DASQLL010000541.1:0-6150 GCA_035630035.1 Pyrinomonadaceae bacterium
TTGAGTGAAAAGAAAGTTGAAGCTCACCGCAGAGGCGCAGAGGACGCAGAGCTAACGCAGAGGAATGCAAAGACTCTGCGCCCCCTCCGCGCCCTCTGCGCCTCTGCGGTGAATGTCCCTTACCCTAAGTTCAAGAATGAATAGGCCCTAACAACTCAACGCCCTGCGCTTCGACTGTGCGGAGGCGGTGTGATAGGGTTTAAGCAAAAATGAGCATGCGGGAAATGGACAGTGCGCGCGACGTTTCAGAGAACGCGCGCGAAGATGCGACGCACGACGCCGCGGGGTCGTCGGACGAGACGCGCGCGGCTACGCTCGACTTGCCGCCGGACGAGTTGAGCGAGCTTGCGCGCCTCTTTCAGCGTCTTGCGCTGGACTCGGTCGTCCCGCCCGATGGTCTGCCGGTCTTCCCCGAAACTTCCGCGCGCGCCACGGGCGAAATCTTCCGCCGGCCTCTGCCCGAAGAGGGCGTCAGTCTGGAAAGCCTTGAGCTGGACTGCCGCCGCGTCGTCGCGCACAGCCGTCTGAACGGGCACCCGCGCATGTTCGGCTACGTCGCGTCGCCCGCCTCGCCCGTGGGCGCGCTCGCCACTTGGTTCACAGCCGCGCTCAACGTGAACGTCACCTCTTGGCGCTCCGCGCCCGCGGCGTCGGAGATAGAGCGAACGGTCGTCCGTTGGCTCGCGGAGATGATCGGCTACGCGGGGCGCGGGCGCAGCGAGGGCGTCGGCGGACTCCTGACGAGCGGCGGCTCGATGGCGAACCTCGGCGCGCTCTTCGTCGCGCACCGAAACGCGATGCGGGAGACTGAAGGCGCGAGCGACGCTTCGCGCGCGGGGCTTTGGAACGCGGGCACGCCGATGACGGTCTACGCTTCGGAACAGGTTCATCTCTCGATCCCGAAAGCGGCTGACATCTTAGGGCTTGGGCGCGATCAGGTGCGATTAGTTCCCGTGGACGCGCAGTTCCGTCTGGACGTGCGCGCGCTCGGCGAGCGCATCGAGTCAGACGCGAGCGCGGGCTTGCGCCCGTTCTGCGTCGTGGCGAGCGCGGGGACTGTGGCGACCGGAGCGGTTGACCCTTTGAAGGAGACGGCGCGCGTTGCGCGCGAGCGCGGCCTTTGGTTTCACGTTGACGGCGCATACGGCGCGCTCGCCGCGAGCGTCGCGCGCCGACGCGAGTTGTTCGACGGGCTTGAAGAGGCCGACTCGCTATCGCTCGACCCGCACAAGTGGCTCTACGCGCCGGTCGGCACGGGCTGCCTCATCTTCCGCGAGGCGGAGCGCGCGCGCGCGGCCTTCGCGGAGACCGAGGAGGGCTACATAAAAGTCTTCGAGCAGGACGAGGACGAATCGTTCGCCTTCTGGGATTACGGCTTGGAGCTGTCGCGCCCGTTTCGCGCGCTCGCGGTCTGGGCGGCGATGCGCTATTACGGCACGCGCCGCATCGCGGCCTCGATTGCGGAGGACTGCGCGATGGCCGCGCACATGGCGGAACTCGTTCAAGCGTCGGACGACTTCGAGCTGCTCGCGCCCACGACGCTCGGCATCTGCTGCTTCCGTTACGTTCCCGTGAGCGCGCGCCGCGAGTTGAAAGAGGCTGAAGACGACGAAGCGCGCCGGCGTATCAACGCGCGGCTCGACGATTTGAATGCGCGCATCGTTCAGCGAGTGCAGCGCGGCGGCGTGGCTTATCTATCGAACGCTACTTTGCGTGGTCGCTTCGCCCTGCGCGCCTCGATCACGAACTTCCGCACGACGCGCCGTGATGTCGAGATGACGCTCGACGTTATTCGCAGTGCGGCGGGCGAGTTAGGGAAGGAATAATTAACATGGATGGACAGGATGAACAGGATAAGAAGTTTTAGATTTCAGATTTGAGATTCCAAATTCCGAAAAATTTCGGTCTTTGTTTTTTCATCCTGTTCATCCTGTCCATCCCTGTAAGAATTTTTCATGAGTGATTCAACTGCTTTGGTTACAAAGGGCGAGTTCGAGCGAGAGCTGCGCGTGGCGACCGAGCTTGCGAAGCGTGCGGGCGAGACCGCGCTCGCGTTTTACGGCAGGCCCTTGCGCGTCGAGCACAAGGAGGAGTTCGACGAGCCTGTGACGCAGGCCGACCGCACGGTCAACGAGCTTATCGTGCGCCGTCTGCGCGAAGAGTTCCCCGACGACGGCGTGCTTGCCGAAGAGTCCGTTGACACGGACAGGCGTCTCACGCGCGCGCGCGTCTGGATGGTTGACCCGCTCGACGGCACGAAGGGATTCATCGCGGGCACGGGCGACTTCGCCGTTCAGATCGGTCTCACCGTCGAGGGACGCGCGCGGCTCGGAGTCCTCTACGCGCCCGCGACCGACGTTCTCTACTGGGCCGCGGCGGGGCACGGCGCGTGGGTCTTGCGCCCGACATCGGAGGCGGGCAAGTCGCTCAAGGCGGAGCGGCTTCATGTTTCGGACGAAGCTAATCTTTCGCGCATACGTCTCGCCGAGAGCCGCTCGCACCGCGGGCCGCGCATGGACTCGGTCGTGCGAGCGCTAGGCGTGCGCGGCGAGGTCAAGAGCCATTCGGTCGGCATCAAGGTCGGGCTTCTCGTCGAGCGGCAGTGCGACCTGTACATGCACCTGACGCCGAAGACGAAGCAGTGGGACACATGCGCGCCCGAAGCCGTTCTGACCGAAGCGGGCGGCACGATGACAGACCTCTGGGGCGAGCCGCTTCGGTACAACACGCCCGACGTTCTCAACCGCAACGGGCTTTGCGCCTCGAACAGCGCGGCGCACAAAGAGGTGATAAGGCGCGTCCGTCCGCTTTTAGTCGAGTGGGGACGCGCGCGCGTCTAGCTCTGCGCCTTAGCGCCTTTGCGTGAAGTTCAACTTCACGCAAAGACGCTAAGGCGCGAAGATTCGCGAGTGGTTCGGGGACGGATTTTTGATTCGTAAGCTTTGATTATAGCGATTTGCGAATGAGTGCGACAGCCTATTCCTGGGAGCGCGGGCATCCTTGCCCGCCAACGCGCCAATAGGCGCGTCCATCTTCGCGCCTGCGGCGCTCAAGGCGGGCAAGGATGCCCGCGCTCCCAAGTGCACGCAATTGCAAACGGCTACAACTCTGACTGGCACAAGGAGAATGGTTACATGAAGCGAACAGGTTCTGCCGTTTGGCAGGGTGGTTTGAAGGACGGCAAGGGGACGGTCTCGACGGAGAGCGGCGTGCTGTCTGGCGCGCAGTATTCTTTCGGCACGCGCTTCGAGGATGGCGCGGGCACGAACCCGGAGGAGCTTTTGGCGGCGGCGCACGCGGGCTGCTTCTCGATGGCTCTGTCGAAGCAGCTCGAAGACGCAGGGATGAAGGCCGAGGAGATAAACACGACCGCCGCCGTGGGCCTAGAGAAGACCGACGCGGGATTCACAATCACGAAAGTCCACCTCGACGTTAATGCGCGCATCCCCGGCGGCGACGCCGCGGCGTTCGAGACCGCCGCGAACAACGCGAAGGCCGGCTGCCCCGTCTCGCGCCTCTTCAACGCGGAGATAACGATGGACGCGAAGCTCGAAGGCTGAGCGCACGCGCCCGCGGCTCTCTTAAGCCGAGGAGAATTATGTCGTCTCCGCGCCGACGTGTCTCAAGCGGCTCGCCATACGAGCCTGTCATCGGCATCTCGCGCGCGGTGCGCGCCGGCAGTGTCGTCACCGTAGCGGGCACCGCGCCGCTCGACGCCGAAGGCCGCACCGTCGCGCCGGGCGACGCCGGGGCGCAGGCACGCCGCTGCTTCGAGATCGTCGCACACGCGCTCGAACAGTTGGGCGCGCACGTCTCCGACGTTGTACGCACGCGCATCCTCCTCACGCGCATCGAAGATTGGGAGCGGGTCGGGCGCGTCCACGGCGAATTCTTCGGCGAGGCGAGGCCGGCCAACACGGTCATGCAGGTCGTCAGCTTCATAGACCCCGAATGGCTCGTCGAGGTCGAGGCCGACGCCATCATCTTAGAAGTGATTGATGAGAGCTATTAGCCATTAGCTATTAGCTGTTAGCTGGAAGGCGCGCGGCTCTTCGGTTTGGCTAAAAGCTAACGGCTAATAGCTAACAGCTTTTCTCATCACTCATCACTTCTTACCTGTTACAATCCGTCGCGCCCGAAGACCTGTAGACCCGCGAGGTGCCCGCCGGATGTTCTCGAACAGATTGACGAGGGCGACAGTCGCTGTCGTCGCCATTTACTCGCTCTGCGCCGTGACGCGCGCGCAGCAGGTCGCCGACCCGGACTTCAAGCCTGCAATCGCGCGCCCGGCTTACAAGCAGGGCCGAGGGCCGCGCGTCCTGCTCGACGAGGCGCACAACAACTTCCACACGGCGACGGGCCGCTATCAACCGTTCGCCGAGTTGATCAGGCGCGACGGCTACGTCGTCGAAGGCTCGGCGAAGCCTTTCAATCGCGAGTCGCTCAAAGGCGCGCGCGTGCTGGTCATCGCGAACGCGCTGAACGAGCGCAACGTGAGCGACTGGTCGCTGCCGAACCCTTCGGCCTTCACGGACGAGGAGATCGAGGCCGTGCGCGTGTGGGTGCGAGGGGGCGGGTCGCTCCTCCTCATCGCCGACCACATGCCGATGGGCGGCGCGGCTGAGAAGCTCGGCTCGGCCTTCGGCGTGCGTTGGAACAACGGCTTCGCGCTCCCCGAAAAGCAGGGCGCGGGCGCGCTCTTATTCAGCCGCGACGACGGCACTCTCAAAGATCATACGGTCACGCGCGGACGCTCAGAGGACGAGCGTGTAGAGCGCGTGGCGACCTTCACCGGCTCGGCGTTTCAGGTCGAGGGCGTTGGCGTAGAGCCGCTGCTCATCTTCGGCAAAGGCATCGTCTCGCTGACGCCGCAGGTGGCGTGGCAGTTCACGCCGGAGACGCCGCGCGTGAGCGTCGAGGGCTGGTATCAGGGTGCGACGCTGCGATACGGTAAGGGGCGCGTCGCGCTCTTCGGCGAGGCGGCGATGTTCACGGCGCAGCTCGGCGGGCCTAACCGCGTGCGCGTCGGCATGAACGCGCCTGAAGCCAAACAGAATCCGCAGCTCCTCCTCAACGTGCTGCACTGGCTCTCTGGAAAACTCTGAACGCGGGATGACCGGGCCGCAAGACAAGGCGTCCCGGTAGTTCACTCACTGCCCGGAGGCGACCGCCGTGAACCTCAGGACGAAGCTTCTGCTCATCTTCGTCGCGCTCGCGCTGCTGCCGCTTCTGGCCGTGAGCGTCCTCAGTTATCGCGCGGGCGTGAGCGCGGTCGAAGAACTGTTGCGCGTCCGCGCCGACCAGCGCGCGTCGCGCATGACCCGCGGAATCGAGCGCGCCCTCGACTCGCAGGCCGAGCGGCTCGTCGAACTATCGAAGGCCGAGACGCTGCGCGAGTACGTGCGCGACTCGCGGACGCAGCGCGGCGCGGGCGCGTCGCAACCGCGCGCGACGGCGCTACCCGTGCCCGACACCGTGGGCGCGCACTTCGGCGCGTTCTTCAAAAATAATCGCGAGCATCTGAAGTCCGTCGCGTGCCTCGACTCCGAGGGCCGCCCGCTGTTTCGCCTGCCCACGGGGCGCGAGAGCGCCGGCGAGGATGTGGGTTTTCAGACCTCGGATTTCGTTTCGGGCGAGGTAGAATACGACAAGGGCGTTTGGACGATAACGCGCGTGGAGGCTTTGCGCTCGCCCGTCACGCAGGTGTCTTACGGCGCGGCCCTGCGCGTCACCGTCCCCGTTGTTGACCCTTCGGTCGCTTTCGACGCGCAACCGCTCGACCCTATCGGCGCTGTCGTCGCCGAAGTCAAACTTGAAGGCTTGATCAAGGACGCCGCCGCGCTCGAATCGCCCGAAGAAGGCGACGCCGCGCGGCGCGGGCCGGGCTTGCAGCAGACGGGCGCGCGGCCCGACATCGTCGCGCTCGACGACGCGACCGACACAATCGTCTACCACACCAACGGCGCGCTCTATCGCCAGCCGTCCGCGACCGTGATGCCCTACTTCGCGGACGTGTCGGCGCGCATGAAGTCGGGCGAGGAGGGCTTCGGCTTCTACGACGAGCCGGGCAAAGGCCGCCGCCTCGCCGCCTTCCGGCAGGCGAAAGGTATCGGCCTCTCGCTCGCGGTCGCGGAGGATTACGCCGCGGCG
>DASQLL010000542.1:0-3572 GCA_035630035.1 Pyrinomonadaceae bacterium
GCGCGTGCTCGCGCGCGGCGATGACGAAGTCCACCTGACCCCGAAGGAGTTGGACACGCTCGTCGCGCTCGTCCGCGGGGCGGGGCGCGTGATGTCGAAGGAAGAGTTGCTGAAGGAAATCTGGCCGGACACTTTCGTCGGCGAGGCGACGCTCGCGCAGAACGTCTTCACGCTCCGAAAGGCGCTCGGCGAGGCCGAGGGCGGCAGGGCCTACATCGAGACCGTACCGCGTCGCGGCTACAAGTTCGCGGCGAAGGTGCGCGAGCGGCGCGAAGAAGTTTCGCTCCCCGCCAGCGAAGGCGCGTTTGAGAGTTCGCCGGTCGGCGCGACACAAATCGAGGGCCGAAAGCTCGACGCGAGCGCGGCACGCGTGGGCGTCGAGTCCGCAGGTCAGAACGTCGAGAGCGCGAACGGCGCGAGCAGTCACGCCGCAATCGAAACAGACGCTACGGCAGCGACTCCTTCATCAACAACTGACGGCGCAACGCCTCCGCGCGTTGCCGCTGCGCCTTCGCGCGTTGCCGCTCAGCAAGCCGACGCGGGCCATCCCGTCCGAGGGGCCATCGTCATCTCGTTCGTCGCGGTCGCCTTCGTCGCCGCGCTCGTCTACGGAGTCTTCCGCTTCGTCGTCCGACCGCAGACCGCGAGCACACCGCGCGCGTCGGCCTTCCAATCAATGAAGGTGACGCGGATTCCCGTTTCGGGCGCGGTCATCGAAGCGTCTATCTCGCCCGACGGTAAATACCTCGCATACGTCGCGAGCGAGCCGGGCAGCCAGAACGTGAGCGTCTGGGTCAGGCAGGTCGCCGCCGCGAGCAACATACAGAGAATCGTCCCTCCCGCCGAAGCGACTTTCTACGCCGGCCTCGTCTTCTCGCCCGACAGCCAGCACTTGTACTTCGCTTCGGGGCGAACCGACAACAACTCGCCGGGGATGCTCTCGCGCGTGCCTGCCTTCGGTGGCCCCGTCGAAAAAGTTCTCGAACGCATCAACAGCCCCGCGTCCTTCGCGCCCGACGGCAAGCGCCTCGTCGTCCAGCGAGCCGACGGCGACAACCGTTTGCTCATCGTCGCAAACACTGACGGCGCGGGTGAGCGCACGCTCGTCACGCGGCGCGGCCCGACGATCTTCGGGCTGCCCACTTGGTCGCCCGACGGCAGACGCATCGCGTGCGTCTACGGCTCGCTGGAGAATCTTCAGAGCAGCACGCCCTACCTCGGCGTCACGACTTTCGACGCGGACAGCGGCGCGGAGACGAAGGTGACGGACGAGCGTTGGGTCGGCATCAGCCAGCTCGCTTGGTTGCCCGATTCGTCGGGCTTAGTCCTTAGCGCTGCGGAGCAGGAGCTTAGTCCCTCGCAAATCTGGCAGCTCTCATTCCCTTCGGGCGAAGCGCGCCGCGTCACGAACGACCTCAACACGTACATCGGCGCGAGCCTCACGTCGGACGCCTCTGCGCTCGTCACGGTGCAGACCGACCGCGTGCCCAACATCTGGGTCGCGCCTTCGGGCGACGCCGCGCGCGCGCGCCAGATCACGAGCGGCGCGGGCAAGTTCGACGGCTTCTACGGCGTGGCTTGGATGCCGGACGGGCGCATCGTCTATTCGTCAATCGCGAGCGGAAGCTGGGACATCTGGATGATGAACGCCGACGGGTCGGGGCAGAAGCAGTTGACCGTGGGCGGGCGTTCGAGCTACGGCCCTTCGGCTTCGGCGGACGGGCGCTACATCGTCTTCGTCTCGAACCGCGCGGGCGGCACGTTCAACGTCTGGCGCATGGACGCCGACGGCTCGAACCCGAAGCAGTTGACTTTCGGCAAGGGCGAGAACTTCGCGCACACGACGCCGGACGGTCGCTGGGTCGTGTACGCGACCGTCGGCTTCGGACAGATGAACGTGATTTGGAAAGTTCCGATTGACGGCGGCGAGCCTGTTCAGCTCACAAGCAGGCCGTCGTCCTGGCCCTTCGTCGCGCCGGACGGCAAGAGCTTCGTCTGCACATACGGCGGCGGGTCGGACACGCCGCCCAAGCTCGCGCTCGTCCCGATTGACGGCGGCGAGCCGACGAAGCTCTTCGACATCCAGCCCTCTTTTCGCGCCAACACCGTCTGGCTCCCCGACAATCGCGGCATAGCCTTCCTCGACTCGCGCGACGGCACAACCAACGTCTGGATGCAGCCGCTCGCGGGAGGCAAGCACGTCAAGCTCACAGACTTCCAGAACGACGGCGTCGCCGCCTACGACTGGTCGCGCGATGGCCGCCTCGCCGCAACACGCAGCGTCGAGACGACGAGCGTCGTGCTTATACGAGACTTCAGATAAGTCAGAAGTCAGAACGCTGAACGCTGAACTTAAGAGAAGCTGTTTTCAGCTCAGCGTTCAGCGTTCTGACTTCTGATTTTCCCTCCGCGCGCCAGCGCGACCGTGTGCGCCATGACCGCGGCGATGATGATGCAGCCGCCCACGACGGCCCAGCGCGAAGGCCGCTCGCCTAAGAAGAGGAAGACCCAGACGGGGTTGAGCATCGGCTCGATGTATCCGACTATCCCTGCGTCGAGCGAGCGCACGCCGCGCGCGATGCCGAGCGTGAAGAACGTGTAGGCCAGCCCTATCTGAAACACTCCGAGATAGGTGACGATCAATACGTCCTTCGTCGTCAAACTTCCAGCGACCTGCGCGAACGCGGGCGCGGTCAAAACGCAGATGAGCAGGTTGCCGTAGATGACCGACGACGCGCGATTAACACGTCCTGCGCGCGGGTGGCGCAGGAGCAGCAGGAAGAGCGCGAAGCAGAGGCCCGAAGCGAGCGCGGTTAAGTTGCCCGCAACGTCCTGCGGCCTGAGCTGTCCGACGAAAAAAAGCGACATCCCCGCAAGGCACGCCCCGACGACGAGGAGGTCTCGCGTGTGAAGACGCTCTTTGTACATCCACGGCTCAAGCAGAAGCACATAGACGGGCGCGGTGTACTGTAGGAAGATTGCGTTGGCGGCGGTCGTCAGCTTGTTCGCCACGACGAAGAGCAGCAGCAGCGCGGCGTACAGCACGGACGAGACGAGCGTCACAGCGTTTACGCGGAAGCCCTCGCGCCGCGTCAGCAGCGCGACGGTCGCGGCGGCGAAGAGCGAGCGACCGAATGAAAGCTCGAAGGCAGAGAGCGGCGTCGCCTTGATGAAGAGGCTGCCCGTGCTCCACAAAAGCGCGGCGGCGAGTATGAAGAGGATGGGCGGGACGCCCCGCGTGTCGTGCCGGGCTGAATTTTCGGTAAGCGACTTTGCCATGATTTACTCGCCGCCGGGCGTATGCCAGAATACAGCTACGCGCCGGGCGTCGGCATCTAAATGGACGGCGCATTTTAGCGCATGAGAGGTTTCACTCGAACAAAGAGGATTACAGATGAACGACTTTCAGAATCAACGTTTCAATCAGCAGCAGCAAGGCTGGCAGCAGCAGCCGGAAGCGTGGGGCAGCTTCGGCGCGGAGACGGCGGCGCAGGCGAGCGTCGAGGAGCGCATGAGTTTCGTCCGAAAGGTTTACGCGCTCTTCTTCGCGGCGACGCTGTTCGCAATCGGCG
>DASQLL010000543.1:0-11733 GCA_035630035.1 Pyrinomonadaceae bacterium
CGTTCATCGTTCTGACTTCTGACTTTCCTTCCTCCTGTCCATCCCTGTAAATTTTCGCCACACTTACGCTCAAGCCGTGTTTGAAACTCGCGCCTTGTCGCCCGCGTGCGGCGCGACAGGCTCGCGGCTCGCGCGACGCCAGCGCACGAAGAGAAAGACGAGGCCGCCGATTACGACGAGCAGGCTGATGAGCTGCGAGGTCGAAAGATGCGTCAGGCTTGTCAGCCCCGCGATGTCGCCGCGCGGGTCGTCGCGAACGAACTCGATCAGGAATCGCGTCAGTCCGTAAAGCACCGCGTAGCTCGCGATGACCTGTCCCGTGAAACGCTTGCGCCGGTGCAGCCAGAGCAGAAGGAAAAAGATCAGCAGCGCGGCAAACGACTCGTAGAGCTGCGTCGGATGAAGGTGGACGCCGAGCGGCACGCCCGTTATCTCATGCCCGCGCTCCGTGAACTCGACGCCCCAAGGCAGCGTCGTCGGCTTGCCCCAGCAGCACCCCGCCGCGAAGCAGCCCTGCCGCCCGACGGCCTGCCCTATCGCGACGCCCGGCGCGAAGGCGTCGAGCGTGCTGGCGAGCGGCAGCTTGTACCTGCGAATCAGCAAGAGGCCCGCGCCGAGCGCGCCGAGGAAGCCGCCGTACCACACGCCGCCCGAACGCAGGAAGTCGAGCGAGAGTAGCTGGCGCACGTCGCCCGCGTACTCCGGCTCGACCAACATCAGAAGCAGCTTCGAGCCGACCAGCCCGCCCAGAAGCATCCACAGTCCAATATCGAAGACGCGCTCGCGCGGCAAGCCGTCGCGCTGCCCCAGACGCGCCGCCACGAACAGCGCCAGCAGGAACGCCGCCGCCAGCAGCACGCCGTAAGTGTTTACGGGGAAACTTCCGATGCGAAAAAGTTCTGGATACATTTATGAGTGATGAGTGATAAGTGATAAGTAACGAGCAAGACAAGTTCTTTCTTGTCACTCATCACTTATCACTTGCCACTGCTGTTGCTGCCTTTTGCCCTTTGCCTTCCCGTCGTCCCTCCAGAATTATATCGAGCGCGAGCAGCCCCGCTCCCACGCAGATTGCAGCGTCCGCGATGTTGAAGGTCGGCCACTGGTATGAGCCGATGAAGACCTCTATGAAGTCAACGACGTGTCCGAGCCGCACGCGATCCGTCAGATTTCCCCCGACGCCCGCGAGCAGCAAGGCGATTGCGCCAAGCACGCGGTCTTCCGTGCGTCGCGTTCGGAAGAAGTATGCGAGCAGGCCCACGACGGCGAGCGCGGCGAGCGCGGCCAGCATCCAGCGACCGAACTGGCCGCCCTCCTGAAGTCGCCCGAAGGCTATACCTGTGTTCTCCGCGTAGCCGAAGCGCACGGTGTCGCCGACGACGCTCACGACCTCGCCGGAGCGCAGGCGACGTACGGCCCACGCCTTCGACATCTGATCCGCGAAGTAGACGGCTGCCGCCGCCGCCAGATACGCCGCGCGCCAGCCGAAACCTCGCGCGCCGACGCCCGCTTTGCTCACCTCTTCGCTCATGCCGCGCTCCCTTCGGCCTCGATCTCGGCCAGAGCCTCGACGCAACGCTCGCACGCCGAAGGATACCGCGTGAACTCGCCGACGCGCGCCGAGTAGTTCCAGCAACGCTCGCACTTCTGCCCTTCGGCGCGCTCAACGCGGACGCGCAACTCTTCCGCGTCCGCTTCGTCCAGAATCGTCAGCGAGACCTGCGAGACGATGAACAGGTAGCGAAGCTCTTCGCGGTACTGTTGGAGCAGTTCGTATGTCTTGCGCTTCGTCTCGACGCGCACGTGCGCTTCGAGGCTGCTGCCGATGAGCTTCTCGACGCGCGCGCCTTCCAGTGTCCGAAGAACCGTGTCGCGCACGTCGAACATGCGCGACCAACGCTCAAGCATCCCCGCGTCGCGCCCCGCGCTCAAGGCCAATGGAAACTCCGCGGCATGGACGGACGGCGGAAGACTCGCGCTCCCGTTTTTTACGTCGGGCAAGTTCTCCCAGATTTCGTCAGCCGTGAAGACCAGAATGGGCGCGAGCAGGCGCGCGAGCGCGTCGGCGATATGGTTCAAAGCGGTCTGCGCCGAGCGGCGCGCGTGCGAGCGCGGCGCGGCTGTGTAGAGCCTGTCCTTGATGATGTCGAAGTAGCGCGCCGACAGCGTCACCGTGCAGAAGTTGTAGAGCGCGTGATAGGCCGTGTGGAACTCGTAAGCCCTGTAGCCTTCGATGACGCGCGCGATAACTCCGTCAAGCTCGGCCAAAGCCCAACGGTCAATCTCAAGCATTTCCGGGAGCGACACGGCGTCGCGCGCGGAATCGAACCCGTCGAGATTGCCGAGCGCGAAGCGCGCAGTGTTACGCATCTTGCGGTAGGCGTCCGATGCGCGCTGCAAGATTTCGTCGGAGCAGCGCACGTCCTCGTAGAAGACCGACGAGGCGACCCACAGCCGGAGGATTTCCGCGCCGGAGTCCTTCACGACCTCGTTCGGCGAGATGCCCGTCCCTTCGGACTTGCTCATCTTCTGACCCTGCACGTTGATCACCCAGCCGTGCGTCAGAACAGACTTGTAAGGCGCGCGGTCGTGCGCCGCAAGCCCGATCATCAAGCTTGAGTTGAACCAGCCGCGATACTGGTCGCCGCCTTCGAGGTAAACGTCTGCGGGCCAGCGCAGTTCTCCGTACTTTTCGAGAACCGCGACTGAAGACGAGCCGCTGTCGAACCAAACGTCGAGGATGTCGGTCTCCTTCGTGAACTCGCGCCCGCCGCAACCCTCGCACGCGAAGCCTTCCGGCAGAAGCTCCGTCGCAGTGCGCGTGTACCAAGCGTCCGACGATTCGCGCTCGAAGATTCCCGCGACGTGATTGATGACGGATGCGTTGGCGACAATCGCGTCGCACCCCGAACAGTAGAAGGCCGGAATCGGCACGCCCCACACGCGCTGTCGCGAGACGCACCAGTCGGGACGACCCTTAAGCATGTTTCGCATGCGCCCCTCGCCCCACGTAGGAAACCACTCGACCGCACCGATCTCGCGCACGGCCATGTCGCGCAAACTTTCGGGCGTGGCCTCCTCGTTGTCCGTAAAGTTCGAGCGGTCGCGACCGTCGTCGTCCGTCTCGACTTCCGGCGCGTCGCCCGAAGCCGCGTCGAGCGAGATGAACCACTGCGGCGTCGCGCGGAAGATGACGGGGTTCTTGCAGCGCCAGCAATGCGGGTATCGGTGCGCGTAATCCTCCGCGAACAGAAGCACGCCGCGCTCGCGCATGAATTCGACGATGTGCGGGTTGGCCTCGAACACGCTCTCGCCCGCGAAGTGCTCGACTTCGGGCGTGAAGCGTCCCGCGTTATCAACGGGGCAGTAGATTTCGAGGCCGTAAGATTTGCCGATGACGAAGTCGTCGTGGCCGTGGCCCGGCGCTGTGTGAACAAGCCCCGTGCCCGCCTTCCCCGTCGCCTCGCGCGGTCGAGCCTCGCTCACGTCCAACTCGGTCTCCGCGTCGGCCTCGCCGCCGAGCGTGACGTGGTCGCCGACCATCAGTAGCGACGGGCGGTCGAGCCAAGCATGTCGCGCTTCGAGACGTTCGAGGCGCGCGCCCATGAAGCGTGTGAGGACTTTCGGCTCGCCTAAGGAGAGCTTTTCCGTAAGAGTCTCGACCAGCTCGTCGGCGACGATGTAGACCTCGCCGTTCGTCTCTATCGCCGCGTAGTCGAACTGCGGGTTGACGGCGATGCCAAGGTTCGATGGAAGCGTCCACGGCGTCGTCGTCCAGATGAGGAAGAAGACACGGCGCGGGTCGTCCTCGTCGCCGAGCAGCTCGCGCTTGAAAGCTTTGGCGTCGAGCGCGTCTTCGGCGAGCGGGAATTTCACATAGACGGACGGACTCGTATGCTCGCGGTACTCGACCTCGGCTTCGGCGAGCGCGGTCTGGTCGTGTATGCACCAGTAGACGGGGCGCGCGCCCTTGTAGACGTAGCCGCGCTCGACGAAGCGACCGAACAGGCGCGCGGTCTCGGCTTCGTACTCGTTCGACATCGTGAGATATGGGTTCTCCCAGAGGCCGAGTATGCCGAGCCGTTTGAAGTCGCGCGTTTGGCTCTTGAGCGCGTTCGACGCGTGCTCGCGGCACGCGCGGCGGAAGCTCTCAAGGCTTAGGTCGGATTTTTTCTTGCCCTTCTTGTCGAGCGCGCGCTCGACGTGCTGCTCGATGGGCAGGCCGTGGCAGTCGTAGCCGGGCACGTAGGGCGCGTCGTACCCCATCATCGTGCGCGTGCGGACGACGAGGTCTTTGAGAATCTTGTTGAGCGCGGTGCCGAGGTGTATGTCGGCGTTGGCGTAGGGCGGGCCGTCGTGCAGTACGAACTTTTCGCGCCCCTCGCGCGAGCGCTGAATTAGTTCGTAGAGGCCCATCTCGGCCCACTTCTTCAGGCGCGCAGGCTCGGACTGGCCCAAATTTGCTTTCTGCGCGAACGAGGTCTTCGGCAGGTTGACCGTCTTCTTCAGCTCAAGGGGTGTCTCGGTTGACATAAATCTCGCTTCCTTCAGCGCGCGACCGTCCATAAGGAGAGACGGTCGCGCGCCGCGTGAATTTGGGATAGTAACCTACACATTCTGCAAATCAAAACTCGAAAGAAATTCACAGGATGGACAGGATAAAGACAAACGCAGAAGTCAGAACGATGAACGATGAACTGAAAGACAGGTTGAGTTCAGTTCATCGTTCATCGTTCTGACTTCTGACTTTTCTTCCTCCTGTCCATCCTGTGAATTCCGTCTCCCCAAACGAAACGCCCGAACCATCGTCGCTCGCAGCAGGAGGATGGATCGGGCGCGTTAAGTTCGCGTTACGCTTTCGAGAGTTCAGCCGATGAACAACTCTTCCTCCCCGTAGCTCTGGTCAATCTGTTTGGGCGAGGGGGCCAGCAGCACTTCCAGACCGCGCCTGACCCCCGCCATAATCGCCGCAAGCTCGCGCGCGGGGTTGACGATGCGCGACGTTACGAACTCGGTCGTCACCATCAACTGCTCGTGCGTCTGGTCTATCGAACGGCTTATCATCGCAACCTTGTCGCGCGCCGTCTCGGTCGAGTAGCCGACTATCTCTTTAAGGTCGCGCACCTCTTCGCGGACGAGTGACATCGTTTCAGAAAAATGCATCGTCGCCGTCGAAAGATGGCCCGACATGATGCCGACCTGCTCGGCGACTTCCTTCCCTTGCACCGCTATCGTGCGCGCCTGCTCTGCGAGCGCGCCGACGCGATCAACCAGAGGCTCGACCCTGCGCTCGACGTTCGACACCGTCCGCACGACGCGGCTCACCACGACCGCCATGAAGACCATCGCGACGGCGATCACCACGAACGACACGGCCACCACGACCAACACCCAGAAGGCCGGATCGTTCGTGCTCATCTGTAAAGCGAGAAAGGGCATAATGGGAAAGCTGTTAGCTATTAGCTGTTAGCTATTAGCTTTTAACTCTCTATCAGCGATTTGTCTTCGACTGTCAGGCTCAGCTTTCAAGGCGGAAGAAAGCTAATAGCTAAAAGCTAAAAGCTAAAAGCTTCTTCATCCTTCGCCCTGCGGCTGTTCGAGCAGGGCCGACGATTCGGTGCGCCGCTTCTCTTCGCGGTAGGCCTGTTTGCCCGCCTCGATGGCGGCAGAGACGTGCTCGCCGCGTCGCGAGACGGCCTCGCGCGCGCCCGCCGCAAGCTCTCCGGCGCGCGACGATGCGGCTTCGTAATACTCGCCCGCGCGCGACGAGAGTTGCGTGCCCGTCTCGCGCGCGCGGTCAACGCCTTTGCGCGTCGCGTCGGCCAAATCCTCGCGCAGCTCGCGCCCGGACTTCGGCGCGAACAGGAGCGCGACGACCGCTCCGAGCGTCGCGCCCATGGCGAAATAGCAAAGGCGCTCCCCAACGTCCGACTCGCGCCTGCGGTGTTGTTGAACTGACATACGGCCTCTCCTCACGCAGCGACCTCGCCGCCGACTCGCTCTTCAGCGAGGGATTTTGAATCTGACTTACCTGCCTCGCACTATAACAAAGACGCGCGAAGCCGCGCAACGAAAAGGTAGGAAGAGGCTAGGGACTAGAGGCTAGAGGCTAGTTAAGAGCAAGTGCCTTAACTAGCCTCTAGCCTCTAGCCTCTAGCCTCTAACTATTCCGCTTCGCCGTCGTACTGTCGAAGCTTTCGATAAAGCGTCTTGCGGCCTATGCCGAGGGCGCGCGCGGCGCGCGTTTTGTCGCCGCCCGTGTAGTCGAGCGTGGCCTCGATTGCGCGGCGCTCGATCTCGTCAATCGTCGCGGGGACTCCGATTTCGAGCGTGAGGGCGCGACCTTCGGCTGCCGCCTGCTCGCGCTCGCCGCGCGTGCGCGCGCGCTCTTCGTGGACGCCGCCGCTAATCTGTTCGGGCAGATCGTCAAGCTCTATCTGCCTGCCGGAAGCGATGATGACGGCGCGCTCTATCGCGTTCTCAAGCTCGCGCACGTTGCCCGGCCACTCGTAGCCAATGAGCGCCTGCAAAGCCTTCCGCGAGATGCCTGAGATGAAGCGACCCGTCTTCTGCTTGTAGTGCTCAAGAAAATGTATGACGAGCGTGTGAATGTCGCCGGGCCGCTCGCGAAGTGGCGGGAGCTGAATCGGGAAGACCGAGAGGCGATAGAAGAGGTCGCCGCGGAACGTCTTCTGCTCGACCGCGCGCGCAAGGTCTACGTTTGAAGCGGCGATGACGCGCACGTCAACCTTCAAGACTTCGCTTCCGCCGACGCGCGTGAACTCGCCGTCTTGAAGCACGCGCAACAGACGCACCTGAGCGGCGAGACTCATCTCGCCTATCTCGTCTAGGAAGAGCGTGCCGCCGTCTGCCTCTTCAAAGCGACCGCGGCGGCGTTGGCGCGCGTCCGTGAACGCGCCTTTCTCGTGGCCGAACAGCTCGGATTCGAGAAGAGCTTCGGGGATAGCGCCGCAGTTGAGCTTTATGTACGGGCCTTCCTTGCTGCGCGAGTTGTAGTGAATCAGGTTCGCGAGCAGTTCCTTGCCCGTGCCCGACTCGCCCTGAACGAGAACGGAGGTCTGCGTGTCCGCGACGTTCAAGGCAAGCTCGATGGCGCGGCGTATGGCGGGCGCTTGTCCGATGATGCGGTCTTCGGCGCGACGCTCGTGCAGAACGCTCCGAAGTCGCATCACTTCCGCCGAGAGGTGGTCGCGCTCAAGCGCGGTGCCTATCTGCACGGCGATGCCTTCGACGAGCGCGACCTCGTCCTCGTCGAAATTCTCGCGCGCCTCGCTCCAAACGAATCCGAGCAGGCCGTCCGTCTGCTTGCCGATGGGCACGGGCGCGACGAGCGCGGCGCGTCCGCCCAAGATTTGGTTGAAGGCGAAGCGCACAGGCTCAGGCAAGCTGGAGTCAATCACGCGCAGCGTCTTCGGCTCGGTCAAAAGCTCTACGACCGCGGGGAAGGCCGAGATGTCTATGGATTTTCCGTGCGACTCTATAAGCTCGCGCACGCGCTCGGTCGTCGCGTGCGGCGCGGCCTTGAAGGCGGCGAGGCTTATGGCCTTGCCCGTCGGCTCGACGACGCCGAGCGCGCAGTAGTCCGCGCCGACAAGCTCGTTGGCGCGCTCAAGGACGCGCGAGGTCAGCTCGCCGAAATCCGACCGCGAGTTTAAGAGGTTCGCGATTTCGAGCAGCGCGCGCGTGCGGTTCGCCTCGCGCCGGCTGTCCGTGAACAGACGCGCGTACTGGTAGCCGACCGCGATCTGCCGCGCGATGGCCTGAAGGAACGAGACCTCTTCGTCGTCCCATTGCCTGACCTCGCGCGTCATGTGCAGACCGACGAGTCCGAGGACGTTGCCGTCCAAGACGACCGGCACGACGAGCAGCGAGCGCGTGCCGAGGCTCGCGGGCAGCAGGGCGATTTTAGGGTCGTGGCTGTAGGCAGCCGTGTCGTCAATGCGTATCGGGCGCGAAAGGTCGAAGCGGTCTGCGAGCTGCCGGAAGTCAACGGGAAAGGACGTGCCCAGAGAGGAAGGAATGTCGGGCGCGGCACGCCACTCGTGACTGATGCGAAGCTCGCCCGTCGTGCGCGCGAGCTGTAGAACGTCGCAGCGGTCAACCTCCATCATGCGACCGAGTTCGGCGACGACGGCGTGGAGGAACCTGTCGAGGTCAATCTCCGAGTGGATGTTCGGCGCGAGGCGGTTGACGATGGCCTCGCGCGCGTCGTGCATCTTCACCTTGCGCTCGTGCTGAAGCGTCTGCGCGTCCGGGCCTGCGATGGGTCGTTGAACGGACAACGGCGGAAGGGTCTCCTTAACTCAGAAAAAATTCCGGCGCGTTAACGGCGCGGCGAAGTCGTTTGAGGCGAACGACCGCCGAAGATTATACGCCAAGTGTCCCGGGGAATTTCGTCGGGCGCAAATCATAACGAAGCGCACGCCCGTTGCCAAGCGTGCGATGAAAGGGAAGATGGCAAAAGTCGAAAGCGAAGTAAAGAGCCGCGGCAGCGGCGAGGGAAATTAGCCGGGGGTGAGTTCGAGATGCGAGCCTTCAGGCGAGCATCGAAACGTAGCCCCCGGAAACGAGTCGAAAAAATTATGGAAGCCCCGGAGGGGCGACAGTAAACGTGACGTGAATGATAACGTCCGTTTCGTCCGTCGCCCCTCCGGGGCTTCCTAAATCCTTTGGTATGTTCCGGGGGCTTCGGCTTCGGTCGCTCGCGCTCCCTTGCCTTACCCCCGGCTAATTTCCGACGCCGCTCTCGCGGCTATCTACCTCACCTGCGCGATCTCTCCCTGCTGCGCGGGCAGCAGGTTGAAGTAGCCGATTGCGTCTTCGGGCGCGAGAACCGGGTGGTATGTCTTGCCGTAGCGGCCCGTGATGATGACGACGTAGTTCTGCGTCTCGCTGTAGGGAGGAACGCCCGCGTACTTGTCAACCGAACCTTCGCCCGCGTTGTAGCCCGCGAGCGCGAGCGTCACGTCGCCCTCGAAGCGTTTGAGCAACCAGCGCAGGTACTTCGTGCCCGCGGAGATGTTCGATTCGGGGTCGTGAACGTCGGCGCAGCCAAAGCGCTTGGCCGTCGGTGGCATGAGCTGCATCATGCCCTGCGCCCCGGCGTGCGAAAGCGCGGTCGGCTTGTACTTCGACTCCTGCCAGATGACCGCGTGAATCAAGCGCGGGTCAACGCCCTCGCGCTTGCCGATGCGTAGGATGATGAGGTCGAGGTTGCTGTCGCCCGACGTGGGGATGTCGGCGGGGACGAAGTTTTCAACCGCGACGGTCTTCGCGGACACCGCCGCCGGCGCGAAGACGCGCGTGAAGGGGCTGTCGGCAAAATTTGTTAGAAGGATGATCGCGAAGATCGCGAAGACGACGTTCTTGAAAGAGCGCAAACGGGGACGTGGTCTGGTCAAATGCATTCTCGGTCGTTCTCCATGTGAGCTAGAGACCTCTGCGTTCGCTATGCTTGAGGTCGGCGATTTAAGCTTGCACATCGCCTGCGATGCACGGGGTTTGGGGGCTACGCATGGTGGAAACGAACGGCCTTAAATCTCTTCAAAGAGCAGCCTATCGAAACCGCGAATAAGATGGGTGAGATTGCGTTTTAGTTGCATTCCGCGCATGGAAACTTTGCATCTAACTGATTGAACTGTATGCCTTTAAATCAAACGGACGTAAGCCGTTGAAGGCTTGAAACTTGACCCCGTTTGTCATCATCATGAGCGACGATTTACGCTTGCTCACGCGCGTTTCGCGTACCGAACGCGGACAAAATTTCTCTGTTTTACGGCAAAAATTTTTCACGTCAATTTGGTGTAGTAGACGTGGACGCGCGCGCCCGCATCGAACGTCCGACGCGGTTGCGCGCGGGCATATTGTTCGTATAATTTCAGACGGTACACTTTCAAATAGGGTTCAATCGGAGAGGCTGTAGAAAAAGGATATGCCGATTTACGAATACAGTTGTAAGAAGTGCGGGGCGCACATGGAAGTGATGCAGAAGGTTTCCGATAAGCCGCTCGCGCGCCACGCCAAGTGCGGCGGCAAGCTCGAGAAGCAGTGGTCGCGGACGGGCTTTCAGTTCAAAGGCACAGGCTGGTACGTGACCGACTACGCGGGGAAGAGTAAGGACGCGAAGGAAGGCAAAGAGTCGAAGTCCGACTCGTCAGAGTCGAAGTCCGACTCGCCGGAGTCCGGCAAGGCCGACGCTTCCGAGACGAAGGCGAAGCCGTCGGAGCCGAAGACCGAGTCGAAGGACGCGAAGGCGTCGGAGTCGAAGGGCGCGAAGAAGCCTTCGAGCGCGCCGACTTCGGGCGGCGGCGACTGAGATAGAAACGTATGCGCGCACACTTAAAAATTTTCGCGGGCGCTTTGCTTTGCTCTCTGCTGGCCGTCTTAGCTTCCGGTCAGGCAGGCAGAAAACCGGGCGCGGGCACGGAGGTCGGCAAGGAGCGCGGCGTCTATCTGAACGTCGTCGCCACGCGCGCCGGAGGATCGGACGAGCGCATCACGTCCAAAGAGATAGCGCTCTACGACGGGGGGATGGAGCAGTCCATACAGAGCTTCGTGCCCGACCCCGGCCCCGCGCGCATAGTGATTCTCGTTGACAACTCTCTGGGGCTGCGTGCGGACGTTGAGAAGTTGCAGAAGGCGACGCGCGAGTTCGCATACGAGATTTACGAGGGCGATCAGGTCGAGGTCATCGGCTACGACCAGAACGCGGAGATCATCTCGGACTGGACGGACGACGCCAAGAAGATTGAGGAGGCGCTGCCAACGTTCCGCAAGCGCGGCGAGCCGCGTCTGTTCGACGCGCTCGCGGCGGTCATCAGCGACGCGCTCGGGCCGTTCACAGGCTCGAACCACAAGCGCGTGATCGTCCTCGTCGCCGACGGACTCGACCGCGGAAGCCGAACGCGCTTCGACGCGGTCTACAAGGAGCTTCTGCGCGGCGACATCACCGTCTATGCCTTGCAGATTCCAGACCGCACGGGCGGCGCGCTCCGGCGCGACCGCATGAAGCCCAACCAAGTCATACAGAAACTGACCGAAGGCACGGGCGGGCGCATCCTCTCCGCGGTCGAGCCGGGCGAGGCCGCCAAACAAATCTGCGACGAGCTACGCAAGAACCGCTACGTGCTGGCCTACACGCCCACGAGCCTCCCGCTCTACGAAGCGCGCCGCCTACTCATCGTCCCCGAAGAAGGCATCAGCGTGCGCCACAAGCTACAGCAGCCGGGACAATGAAACGGTGACGAGCGGCGAGTAAAGACAGCCCCGGCAGGGGCGATAGAGCATTAGCCCACGGCGCGAGCCGTGGGAATCGAGTCGTATAAAATTTGTGAAGCCCCGTAGGGGCGAAAGAAATTCGAGAGACGACTACTCTCAAGCACGAATTTCTTTCGCCCCTACGGGGCTTCATGTTTTTAACTTGCCACTGACCCAAGGCTTACGCCTTGGGCTACCGTTCTATCGCCGCCTACGGCGGCTGACTCGTCACGACCTTCGTGAGTAGACGTAGAACATGACGGCGATGATGACGATGAGGATCGTTTCGAGTTGAAGGAAGTATTGCCAGTCGAAGCGGCCCGCGTCGTCGCGCGCGAGCGGCGCGAGCGAGAACGTGCCGAAGACGAGGCCGACGCCGAGCCAGATGATTTGACGCTTGCTGTCCCACATAGCTTGAAAGTCTGGAGTCTGGAGTCTGAAGTCTGGAGTCAAAGC
>DASQLL010000544.1:0-6434 GCA_035630035.1 Pyrinomonadaceae bacterium
GACTCTTTAGTCTTCAGCCACGAAGTCCAACCCAAACGCGCGCCGCCCTTCGCGCCGAGCCGCGTCGCGGGGATTCCCCCCGCACGCAAGGTCAGGCGGAAGACGAAGTCCACTTCGTCGCCGACGTAGAAGCGCGTCAGATCGCACAGAGGACGGAAGGCCCAGCCCGTCGGCAGGAAGTCGAGAAACTCCGCGAGCGTGAGCGGGCCTAAGACGACCTCGAACGCGCCCTGCTGATCCCAAACGCGCGTGCCGACAATCGCGTCCGCGCCGAGCGCGCGGTTGCGCCCCTTCGCGCCGATCAAAGTCCACTGGCTCTCTTCAAGCGCGTGCCAGCATCCACGGAACGGGCGGCCTTGCACGCCCACGCGGAAGTAGTCCGAGAGCAGGCGTTCGAGTCCGGCCATCGAGCGCGGCTGTTGGCCTAGCAGTCCGGCGTAGTAGAGAAGCGCGCGGTCTTTGACCTGCGTTCGCCCGCGCAAGTTGGGCGTGCCGAGGCCGACCACCGAATATAGATATTCCGAGACGCGCTCGTCGCCCGGCGGCGCGTTGTCGAGGCCGATGCGGTGTAGCTTGCGTATGCGATAGAGGAGCGAGACGAGGCGGTGGTTGAAGATGTCTAGGAAGTCGCGGAGCGCCGTGTCCTTGTGCCACGCGCGCTCAATGATAAGCTCGGTCGAGGGCGTGTGCAGCGGCCCCATGGCCCCCGCAAGCCCCATGAAGTTCACCGTCATCTCAGCCGCGCCGCCCTCGCCGCCCGCGGGCCTCACGTCGGCCACGTCGCTCGCCGCGAACGCAAGTCCGATGGAGGATTTGAAGCGCACGGCCTCGCGCGCAGGCTCCGCCCCTTCGCCGACGGGCGCAGACTTTGAGTCGGCCATCTCAAGAAGTCTCACCGCCTGAAAAAAATCGAAGCGGTAAGGCTCTTCGTAGAGCCACTCGTCTACAGAACTATCTTTTCCCCAGCCGTGGGAGGCCACTGTTTCCAGACTCCTTCGCGCTGCCGGCTCTTGATGCGGAGCTGCGTGAACGAATTGACCGAGGCGTAGAGCGCGAAAAATTTATCCAGCACCGCGCCCAGAAGGAACGCGCCGCTGCCGACGTACATATCTTCGTCGAACTCGACTGTCACTTCCGTGCCGCGACAAAAACCGCGCCACGCATCCGTGCCCACGCGGCGGACTACCTTGCGTGTCTCAAGACCGACGAGTCCCGCTATCTGCTGCTGCGTCGAGGGGCGATCCGCCGCGCTGTAGAGTTTGAGAATCTCGCGCAGCGCGGCGAGGCTGTCGCGCCCCTCGGAGAGCGAGAGGTGATTGAGAGAAAGGTGCGAGACCAGTCGCCACATCGCCGCGCCGCGAAGCGGAGGCTGCGCGGGAAAGGTCGGCTTCGTAAGACACGCGATGCCGAACAGCGGCGCTTGCTCTTCGATCTGCAAGGCCGCGCCCGCCGGGAGCTGCGTCGCAAGCTCGCGGTTCGTGCAGAGCGTGTGCGCGTAGACGGTGTCGGCGGGCGGGCGCGTCGGCTTGAAATCGAGGTCGAGGAACGAGAGGAAGACTTCCGAGCCGGGGATGTCGCGGTTGAGCGACGGCTGGCGGCGCGCGTGCCAGAAGGCTCGATGCTCGTCGCCGTCCATCGCGTGGTTGTAGGAATAGAACGGCTCGAAGTAGCGCGTGCGCTCGTCCGCGCCGGACGTGGCCGACACCGAGAGGACGGAGTGAATCTCTGTCGTCCGCTCGCGCCGCTTGTCCGCGACGAGACGGTATTCGAGACTTCGGTGGTCGAGGCGTATCGGCTCGGTCGTCTTGCGAAACAGATTGATGACGGGCGTGCATCCCAGAGCGAATGTGTCCGCGTCAACGGAGAGGTACTCGGCGGGCATGCGGTCGAGCAGGAACAGTATGTCGAGCGTCGAGCCTCGGCGGTGCGCGTCCAGATTATCGAGGTCGAAGAAGTGATACTTTTCGGGGAAGGCGAAATACTCCTGCAAGAGCCGGTAGCCGGGATGCGCCTGCGCGGGGTACGGCAGCACGTCTTCGTCCGAGGCGAAGCCGACGGGGAGTATCGAGCCTTGCGGCAGATGCACGGGCCGCGACTCGCCTTCGGGCAGCAGCGCAACGCCGCGCGTGTTGCAGAACAGAAGCTCGTAGAGCGTGCCCGCGAGCGCGGGGTCGCCGCTCAGATAGAAGCGAAGTTTTTTTAGCTCAAGGTCAGCGAGCGCGCCGCCCGCGACGCGGAGCTTGACGCGAAGCACGGCGGCGACGTTCGTCATCGTGTCGAGAAAGTCGAACTGCCCCGTGTCCTCGAAGCCCGCGTACTCCACGACGAGCGGCCAGAGCTTTACGTCGTAGCATGTGCGGAAGCGGCACACATGCCCCGCGGAAGTGTACGCGAAGAGCGGCGTGTGCCGCGCGATTGGAAAGCCCGTGGTGAGCTTGCCCTGTTCGGGGTCAACGTCAAAACGCGCGACAGACATCGGCGGGACGGGGCTTGCAAGCTGCGGGTAGAGGACGCCAAGAAGGGCCGTCGTGATTTCCGGCAGCTCGCCGTCGAGGTCGCGTTGTAGGCGCGCGGTGAGGAAGGCGAAGGATTCGAGCAGACGCTCGACCTGCGGGTCGGCGCACTCGTCGCGCCCAAGCTCAAGACGCGTCGCGACGCGCGGGTAGAGACGCGCGAACTCGCCGCCCATGCGCCGCAGGTAGGTAAGCTCGTCCTTGTAGTAACGGAGCAGCTCCTCATGCTGGCTCGTTGTCTTCATGCACCTCCGCTTCACCCGTCTTCGTCCGAACAAGCACGGGGAACGAGACCGGCTCGGCGAGCAACCCCACGGCGAGCACGGCGTTTATGCGAAGCAAAAGCGCGCGGTCGTTTGCGCGCATGCGCTCGACGACGACTTGCACGTCGCGAAGTCGCGGCTCGAAGGCCGTGATTGCCTGCGCGATGATGCGCGCGAGCCGGTTCTGGTCGTCGCCGGACTGTGCAGAGAGCGACGAAAAATCCGGTATGCCGTAGTCGAGCACAGTCCTTTCCTGCGCGCCGACGAGCAGGTGCGACGGGACTGACGAGCGCGTGTTCAAAAGCCGCGCCAGTTCCCGCCGCACAGACTCCTTCAGCTCTTCACGGTCGTGGACGCGCAGGGGCTGCGCCTCCTCTTCGCGCGAGCGCGGCTCGGTGTCAACGAGCCGCTCGAAGAGGAGCGCGCGCCCGCCTTCCACGGGTTTGGGGTCACGCATCACGTTTCACACACGCGGGCGGCGCGGTCACTCGGCCTTGTTCGTCGAGAGGTTCCACTTGCCGTCCACCTTGCCCTCGATGCCGACTTCGGGCTTCTGCGCGCTGAAGTTCCACGTGATCTGGTTGTAGTTCAAGGTCAGCGTCTCGACCGGCTTGTCGCCGCCGCCGCCGCCGATGGAGATTGACGAGATAAGACAGTTCTTCATCGTGTAGCGCATCAGCTCGACGACCTTGCCGCTGTCGTTGCGCCCGATGATGATGTCAACCTTCGGGTAGGCCGTGCCCATGCAGCAGCCCTGATTCAAAACGGGCGAGGCCGCGTCGAGATACTTCGTCACAGTCATGTCCTGATGATTGGGCTTACCCGACGTGCGCTCGGAGTTCGAGATGTCGCCGGTGATCTGCATGGCGACGCCGTGGCTGAAACTGAGAAGCTCCATCTTGTCTTTGAAGTCGGTCAGGTTCGATTCGCCCTTAACGTCTGAGCCCATGTCCAGAATTAAAACGTCCATTGTTCCTCCACTCCTTCTTTTAATCTTTCAATAGTTCAGGCTTTGCCGAATGCGATTTCGGATCGCGGATCGCGGATCGAGAACAGCGTTGCTCTCATCAATCCGCAATCCGAAATCCGCATTCCGCAATCCAACATCACGCGGCGGCGGGCGGCGGCAGCTCCGCGACCAGACGGATCGAGGCCGTCAGCTCTTCCAGTTGGAAGTGCGGCCTCAAAAAGACGGTCGCGCGGTAGCAGCCCGGCTTGCCCGGAATCTCAACCACGTCAACGCGCGCCTCCCTCAGCGGGTAAGCCGCCTTCGACGCCTGCGAAGCGTTGTCGTTTAGCAGGACGTAGTCGGCTATCCACGTGTTGAGATACTTCTCGACGTTGTCGCGCGTCATAAAGCTGCCGACCTTGTCGCGCATGATCACCTTGATGTAGTGGGCGAAGCGCGACGCGGCCATGATGTACGGAAGCTGCGAGGAGACGCGCGCGTTCGCGGTCGCCTGCGGCGTGTTGTAGACCTTCGGCTTCTGCGCGGTCTGCCCGCCGAAGAAGGCCGCGTAGTCCGTGTTCTTGCAGTGGATGAGCGAGATGAAGCCGAGGTCGTTCAGCTCCTTCTCGCGCCGGTCGGTGATGGCGATCTCGGTCGGGCATTTGAGAGCGATGTCGCCCTCGTCCGTCCGGAAGGTGTGGGTGGGCAGCCCCTCGACGATGCCGCCGCCCTCGACGCCGCGAATCGCGGCAGTCCACTTGTACTGCGAGAACGCGCTCGTCATGCGCGCGGCGAGCGCGTAGGCGGCGTTGCCCCACAGGTACTTCGCGTGATCCTTGCCGTCAACGTCCTCGCGGAAGTCGAACTCCTCGACGGGGCACGTGTCCGGCCCGTAGGGGAGGCGCAGGAGTATGTGCGGGAGCGCGAGCGCGACGTAGCGCGAGTCTTCGCTCTCGCGGAAACTGCGCCACTTGACAAGCTCGGTGCTCTCGAAGATTTTCGCCAGATCGCGCGGCTTGCCAAGCTCCGTGAACGAGTCCATGTCGAAGAGCTTGGGGCTTGCCGCCGCGATGAACGGCGCGTGCGCCGCCGCCGCGACGTTCGACATCTTCTCAAGCCAAGCCATGTCCTGCGGGTGACGACCGAACTCGTAGTCGCCGACCAGCACGCTGTAGGGGTAGCCGCCGAACGTGCCGTACTCCTCTTCGTAGAGCTGCTTGAACTGAACGCTCTGGTCGAACTCGACGGCGCGCTCCAGATCGTTCATCACTTCGGCCTTCGTGGCGTTTAAGAGACGGAGCTTGAGCGTCGTGCCCGTCTCGCTGTTCATCACGAGGTAGTTCAGTCCGCGCCAAGAGGCTTCGAGACGCTGGAACTCGGCGGCGTGCATGACCTCGTTGAGCTGGTCTGTGAGCATCTGGTCTATCTTGGCGATGCGCTGGTTAATCATCGCCACGGTGTCCTCGCCGACCGCTATCGAGGAATCTAGCACCTGCGAGACGAACTCGCCGATGAGGTCGCGCGCGTATGGACGCTGCGCCTCGTCGCGCGCCATCTTGCCCCTCTCAATGATCGAGTCGAGCAGGCCGACTTCGGCGGCCTGCGCGCCTTCGCCCTGCGGTTGCGGTTCGGGTTGCTTCTCATCCTTCTTGGCCATTACCGTTACCTCCTATCGCGGTCTTGATCTCCTGCATGCCCTCCGTGCTCTTTACAACGTCCTGCAAGAGGGCGTCGAGCGCGTCGTTGCCGTCGAGCTTGGCAAGAAGGTCTGCGAGCCGCGTGCGCGCCTCAAAGAGACGGCGGAGCGGCTCGATCTGCTTGAGCACGTTGATCGGGCTGAAGTCGTCGAGGCTCTTGAAGCTGAGTTCGACGTTCATCGCGTCGCCGTTGCTCGTGAGGCGATTGTCCACGCGCAGCGCGAGGCGGGGCGCGATGGACTTCATGATGACGTTGAAGTTGTCGCGGTCTATCTCGACGTACTTGCGATCACGCAGGGGCGGCAGCGGTTCTGCCGGCTTACCTGAGAGATCGGCCATGATGCCGACGACGAAAGGTAGCTCCTTCTTTTGGATTGCGTCGCCTATCTCCACGTCGTATGTAATCTGCACGCGGGGGGGTCGAACGCGGTCGAGTTTGTGTTGTGTGCTTTCTGGCATTCCTGACTCCTTTCCGGCTTACTTCGGGTTTCGGGGTTATTTAACTTCTCCTGCTTGTATTTAAATCACCGCTTCTGTCGGGCCGCGCGTGAAGCGGCGCGTGCGGCCCGTCACTTCTTCCACTCGTCCGTGCCCGTCAGACGCAGCAGGCGGTTAAGCTCCTGCATCTCCGCGTCGTTGTGCACGATCTGTTGTAGAACCTGATTGAGACTCATCGCGCCCCACTCGACCGCGCGCTTGACGAGGTATGGGGTGGGGCTGTGCGGCTCAGTTCTGAGAAGGTAGTCGGCGGCCTCGGCGAGACGCTGGTACGCCTCGGCGCGGCTGCGTATGGGCGTGCCCGACCAAGGGCCTTCCGGCGCTTCGTCGCCATAGACGTAAGGCTGCTCGCCGCCTTCGAGCGCGTAGTCGCCGCCGGGGCGGGACTGGACGATGTCGGAGGCGAGTCGCTGTATCGCTCGCAACGCCTCTTTGAACTGGTGGAGGCTCGGCGCGTCGCCGCCGCAACGCTCGTCGAGCAGGCGCTCGAACGACTCGCAGACTTCCGCCGCGC
>DASQLL010000545.1:0-7406 GCA_035630035.1 Pyrinomonadaceae bacterium
AGAGTCTAAGGTCTGAAGTCTAAAGTCCAAAGCGTTTTTTTGCTCTCGACTCTGAATCAAGGTGTCGCAATCATTGCGCGCCGGAAGAAAGTTGTGGCCGCACGCCGGGCGTCAAACATCCGGCGTGCGGCCTCTCGAAGTTGTCGGGTTGATGTTTCTCAGCTCGCCGCTTCGCTCAGCGCGAGCGTTTGCGCCCCGCGCCCGTCACGCTCTCGATTGCGTTGACGACGCGCGCGGCGACTCGGCCCGCGGTCTTTGCGACCGTGTTGACGATGTTGTTGCCTGAGCCGTTAGCCGCCTCCTTTGCGGCCACCGCCGCCTTTGGAGCCGCCACCCTTCGAGCCGCCCTTCTTCGCTCCACCCTTCTTCGCTCCGCCTTTTGCTCCGCCCTTCTTCGCGCCGCCTTTGCCTCCGCCTCCGGCTGCGCCACGACTCGCGCCGCCCTTACCCGCGCCCTTCGAGCCTCCGCGTGCAGCGCCCTTAGCTCCGCCTCTCGAAGCACCGCCTCCGCCTTTCTTCGCACCGCCTTTGGACGCGCCGCCGCCTGCGCCGCCCTTCTTCGACGCGCCTTTCGCTCCGCCTTTACCGGCAGCGCCCTTCGAGCCGCCGCGCGCTCCGGTCTTCGCGCCGCCCTTCGCCCCACCTTTCGCCCCGGCCTTCGAGCTACCACCGGACGCGCCTTTGGACGCGCCGCCTTTCGAGCCGCCTTTCGAGCCGCCCGATGTGCCGCCGCCTTTTGCAGCGCCCGCTTTCGCGCCGCCCTTAGCAGCGCCGCCGCCGGAAGCAGCGCCCGTCTTGGACGAGCCGCCCGCGCCCGTGCGCGATGATGCGCCGCGGTTCGACGTGCCCCCGCCCGTCGCCCCGCCGCCCGCTCCGGCAGAGCCTCCGCCGGTCGCGCCGCTTCCACCTTTTGTCGCGCCGCTTCGCTCGCCGCCGCCGGACTTCGCTCCGCCTTTAGAGCCTCCGCCCTTGCCGCCGACTTTGCCGGCGCTGCCGGCATCGCCGGTAACGTTATCGCCGGGGCTTGCGAAAAGGGATTGGTTGCCGCCGGAGCTTTCGCCCGCGCCCGGCGTGCCGCCGCCCTCGACGCCCGCGCCCATCCCCGTGGTGCGACCGATGGCCGCGCCGCCGTGCGTGCCTACGCCGCTCTCGCCAGCGCCCGCGTCCGCCCCGACTTCGCCGCCGACCTTCGCGTCGCCGGTCGTGCTGCTGCCCGCTACGTCGTCTCTATCGTCTCTTTCCCTCGACATGTGATCTGCTCCTTTGTGAGAAATGTTCCCCGCGCTGAAGGCGCTTCTCGCCCCAGCGTCACCTCGCTTCCAACGAAAAAATTTGCTTGTCGCTTTTGCGGCGGAGCATAGCACAATTTTCATTCGCGCGAGCCAACAACTTGCGCGCGCGCGTCTAACATTTTCTTCACGCGCGATTATTTTTGCTTGATGCTCTTTGACTGCGAGTGGCGACGTGTCAGTACCGGGAGCGGTAGCGACCGGGTAGGTCTTGGCCGACACACAACTTGAGCAGTCGGGCGTGACTGCACCCGGTCGCTACCGCTCCCG
Organism: Pyrinomonadaceae bacterium; assembly: GCA_035630035.1. Lineage (GTDB taxonomy): Bacteria > Acidobacteriota > Blastocatellia > Pyrinomonadales > Pyrinomonadaceae > QHXN01. The sequence continues at coordinate 1,560 of DASQLL010000545.1, forward strand.
GTACTGACACGCGCGCGCTAAGTTGCCCGCGCGCTCCGCGAGACTTCATAATGAGCGCGCCGCGAACGCACGAAACCGGAAGCGCGACTTTTGAGACTAAGGATGGAAGCTCTCTCTTCAGCAGTGGCCGTCCTGACGGCGATGATCACGCCCGCCGTGCTCATCTCCGCGTGCGGCGCGCTCATTCTCTCGACCTCTACGCGTCTGGGGCGCGTAATTGACCGCGTGCGGCTGCTCATTGAACGCTTCGAGCAGATAATGAAGAGCGAGGAGGACTTGGAGATGTTCGAGGAGCGGCGCGCGCTCATCTTCGACCAGCTCGACAAGCTGACGACGCGCGCGCGCCTTCTGCAAAAGGGCATGACGGTCTTCTACCTCGCGCTCGGCATCTTCGTCGCGACGAGCGTCGCCATCGGCCTCGTCGCCGCTTTGGGTCGCGCCGCCTACGCGTGGGTTCCCGTCGTCCTCGGCCTCGTCGGCTCGTGCGGACTCTTCTACGGGAGTCTTCTCCTCATACGCGAGGCGCGACTCGCGCTCGCATCCCTGAACGCCGAGATGGATTTCACTTGGAAGCTGGGGCGCGCGCTCGCGCCCGCCGACCTAAGGCAGACGCGCAGCCCGCACCACAACCCCCTGACGCTGAGGCGCAAGCCATGAGCGCGCACCCGTCATACCTCCGACTCTTCGAGACGGGCGAGCTTGCGCGCCGCGTCGCCGCGCTCGAGCTACTGCTCGAAGCCTGCAACGTCTGCCCGCTCGACTGCGGCAACAATCGTCTGAAGGGCGAGCTTGCGCGCTGCTACTCCGCGCATCTTCCAGTCGTCTCGTCCTACACGCCGCACTTCGGCGAGGAGCCTGCGCTCGTGGGCAAAGGCGGCGCGGGCAACATCTTCTTCGGCAACTGCAACCTTCGCTGCGTCTACTGCCAGAACTACCAGATTTCGCAGGCGCACAAGGCGCAGATAAAAAACGAAGTCACGCACGAGCGTCTCGCCGAGATGATGCTTGAGCTTCAAGGGCGCGGCTGCCACAACATCAATTTCGTCTCGCCCACGCACTTCGCGCCGCAGCTCGCGCGCGCCGTGCTTATTGCCGCCCGTAGCGGCCTGCGCCTTCCAATCGTCTACAACACGAACGCATACGACTCGACGCGGGTGCTGTGCCTTCTCGAAAACGTCGTTGACATATACCTGCCCGATTTGAAGTACGCGGACTCATCGGACGGCTACGCCTTCTCGAAAGTGCCGGACTACGCCGTGCATGCGCGCGCCGCTTTGAAGGAGATGTTTCGTCAGACGGGCGACGAGCTTGTATTCGGCGAGGACGGGATTCTCCGTCGCGGCCTCGTCGTGCGCCTGCTCGTTCTCCCGAACGACATCGCGGGCGTGCGCGCGTCGCTCGAATGGATTCGCGATGAATTGAGTCCGCGCGTAGCCGTCTCGCTCATGGCGCAGTACTACGCGACGAACAAGGCCGCAACCGACGAGCGCTACACCTTGCTCTCGCGCCGCATCACCGAAACCGAGTGGCTGCGCGCCGTCTCGCTCTTAGGCGAGCTTGGAATGGAGGAGGGCTGGATGCAGGAGTACGACACGGCGTCGCACTACTACCGCCCCGACTTCGACGACCGCGAGACGCCGTTCAAGGACATCCGGGATTTTCAGTAATCACTCTTCTCAGGTGCTAAACTGTGAGGTAGAAAATGCCCGAAGACCAATTCGTGACAGAAGCTTTAGCGGTAGCTCAAGAAATCTTGACGCCGCCTTTGTCGGTTCGACGGGGTGCGGTTCTCTTGTATCAGGTCACGGTGAATAACAGGTTAGAGTTGACGGTTAATCCCAAGAAGCCGGTAAGAGGTAAATCAGCTTTCCAGACTGATCTCTGTGTATTCGAGGAGGTAGGCGAGGACGAAAAAATCCTGCTTCCCCGTGTTGTAATTGAATTTAAGATGGGCATCACAACGCATGATGTCATTACGTATAGCGCAAAGGCTCGCAAACATAAGCAAGTTTATCCATATCTTCGCTACGGCATCTTGAGTTCAAAAGAATCAGCAATACCGGGGCGCGTCTTCGTGCATAACGAAGCACTTGATTTTTGTGTCGCCGCAGCTAACCTCAGCTCCGATCAGTTCAGAAAGACTTTGGCCGCGCTGCTCAGTGATGAAATTGAAGCTTCGAGGAGACTAGAAAACATAGCCTTCGGAAGAATCTCTGCCCGTATTTTCCGCACAGATGTTGTACTCAACATCGAAACTGAGGATGAATATGAAGTCAAACGCAGGAGAGGCAACGATAGGCGGGCTGGTGCCTGACTTCACCCTCAAAGACGGCGACGGCAACGACTGGCGGCTCGCGGATCAGCGCGGCAAGACGGTCGTGCTTCTCTTTTACCCCGGCGACGAGACGCCCGTCTGCACGAAGCAGCTTTGCTCGGTGCGCGACCGTTGGGAGGACTACGCCGCGACGGGCGCGGAGGTCGTCGGCATCTCGACCGACTCCGTCGAGTCGCACCGCAAGTTCGCCGAGCATCACTCGCTACCTCTGCGCCTTCTGTCCGACCCAGACCTCAAGGTCGCGGGGATGTTCGGCGCAAGGTCTTGGCTGCCCGGACGCTCCGCGCGCGCCGTCGTCGTCATAGACTCGGAAGGGCGCGTTCGGCACAACAAGGCGCAGTCGCTTTCGCTCTTCCGACCGAAGGACGACGAAGTTCTCGAAGCCATACGCGCGGCGCAGGTCTAGACGCCTTCGCGCGGATGTGTCGAGCGCGGGGAGACGTTCGTGCTATCCTTCGCGCGAACCCGAATTTCTTTAACGGACTCTTTCAAGGAGAATTTTTTCATGGCCGACAACATCAAGTGCGCGCGCTGCGGAAACAAGCGTCCCGCGCTCGGCTACGCGCCCTTTCCGAACGAGGTGGGGCAGCGCATCGGCTCGGAAATCTGCCAGCCGTGCTGGGCCGAGTGGCTGCAAAAGCAGAACATGATCATCAACCACTACGGCCTCGACCTGATGAACGAGGACGCGCAGAACTTTCTCTTCGACAACATGAAAGCCTTCTTCTTCGGCGGCGCTGCTCCCACCGCGCAGATAGACACGTCGAAGGAAGGCACGGTCAAATGGTAGGGTGTTAGGGGCTGGGTTTTGGGGGCTGGCTGGTTAGAGTAATCATCGGCCTTTCTCCGTCCCAACCCCTAAAACCCAAAACCCAGCACCCTCTTTTCCCCTTGTCCTCTCCGCACCTCTGGCGTTAAGATTGCGCCAGTTCCCAGTCCAAACGCAGTCGAGCCGAGTTTTTAGGCGGGTCGCCGTCCGCGGGACGCGGTCTTCAGGCGGGCGCGCGTGCGGGCTGAAGTTCAAACGCAAAGGGAATCACAGGAGAGGATATGAATAAGAGAACATTTCTCGCGATTTTCGCGTGCGCGGCGCTCGGCCTCGCGCTCGCGGCCTGCGGCGACAGCGGCAACACCAACGTCAACGTCAACGCCAACAGCGCCAACACCAACGCGAACGCGAACATGAATACCAACATGAACGCGAACGCAAACACCGCCACCGGAAGCGTCTACAATCGTAATTACAACTCGAAAGACGACTTCAGGAAGGACGACACGAACTATCGAGGCGAGGCCAAGAACGCCGGCGCGGCAATCGGCAGCGGCATCGAGGACGGCTGGATTCACTTCAAGGTGCGCGGCGCGCTCGCGCTCGTTGACGATTTGAGGGATTCGACCATCAACGTTGACGTGGACAACAACGTCGTGACCTTGCGCGGCTCGGTCGCAAACGCCGCGCAGAAGGCGAAGGCCGAGGCCGAGGCGAAGAAGATTGACGGCGTCAAGAGCGTCACCAACAAGTTGGAGATCAAGGCCGCCGATGCGCCCGTCGGCAGCACGAACTCCAACAAGACTGACTAAAGCACGCGGCCCATTTTCCCCGGGAGCGCGGGCATCCCTGCCCGCCTAAGCGCGCAGCACGCTTCAAATGTTTCTTCCAGGCTCAAGGTTGAGTTTGAGAGATACGCTGCTTGCGCTCACGCGCTCAAGGCAGGCCTTGATGCCCGCGCTCCCGGCGTGCGTTCTGAAACTTTTCCCCCGCGGCTCCCGTAGCAGCGAGGCGCGCAAAGCACGACAGGCAACTTCCCGCCAACTCGGTTTCAAGCACTACTCCGGCGGGGACTGTTCGATGGCCTTTGCGGCGCACTCTTCAAGTCTTATCGTTCAAAATTTTAGACGCTGACGCTCTTTCCGACTCCCGGCTCATCAATGTAGGTCGGGACGGAAGGCCGGCATCTTCTGTGTGAGGCATATTTCTAAGTCGAGGCTCAGAAGCTGGAAACTCCTATGCGACACTCTCTGAAAAGATTCCTACCGGCGCTCGCCGTCGCGCTCGTCGCGGCGACCACTTGGCTCGCGGCGACCAATCGAGCGGGCGCGCAAAGCCCGCGCATGGGTTCGGGCATTGGCGTCTACGCCATCACCAACGCGCGCATCGTCACCGTCTCCGGCGCTGTCATCGAGCGCGGCACCGTCGTCATACGCGACGGGTTGATCGCAGCCGTCGGCGCAAACGTCGCCGCGCCGCCCGACGCGCGCACGATTGACGGCACGGGGCTGACCGTCTACCCCGGCGTCATTGACGCAAGCTCCACGCTCGGCATACCGCGCCCGACACCGACGCCCGGCGCGGTCGGCCCCGGCGGCGGAGGCGGGCTGGCCGGGCTTTTCGGACAGACCGCTCCCTCGGCCACCTCGCCGAACTCTTCGCAACCGCCCGGACTGCAACCCGAAATTCTCGCCTCCGACATCGTACGGCCCGGCGGCAATGAGATCGAGTCGGCGCGCAACGCGGGCATCACCGCCGCGCAGACCGCGCCGCGCGGCAACATCTTCCTCGGCCAGTCGGCGGTCATCAACCTCGCGGGCGACACGCCGCAACAGATGATCGTGCGCTCGCCCGTCGCGCTCTACGTCGGACTGAATCCGATTGGCGGCGGGCAGTATCCCGGCTCTCTGATGGGCGTCTTCTCGTCCGTGCGGCAGATGCTTTTAGACGCGCGCCGCTACCGCGAGTCGAACGAAATCTACGAGCGCAACCCGCGCGGCCTGCGCCGCCCCAATCAGGACAAGTCGCTCGCGGCATTGCAGCCCGTACTCTCAAAGCAGATGCCCATCGTCATGCAGGCCGACCGCGTCGCCTCGCGTCTGAAGGCCGCGAACGTGCCCGTGCTTCTCTCCTTAAACTTCCCGCGCCGCGCCGCCGCCGCATCGCCCGAAGCCGACCCCGAACCCTTGCGCGTTCTGCGCGAGCGCGTCGAAGCGCCTAAGACTGCCGGACGCCTCGCCGCGGCGGGCGTGCGCTTCGCATTCCAATCGGGCGGCATGACTTCGATTAACGATTACCTCGCCAACGCCGCCAAAGCCGTCGAAAGCGGTCTCGCGCGCGACGAGGCCGTGCGCGCGCTGACTCTACGCCCCGCGGAAATTCTCGGCGTAGGCTCGCAGCTCGGCTCAATCGAGGTCGGCAAAATCGCCAACCTGACAATCACGCGCGGCGACATACTCGACAAGACGCGGCGCATCGCGCACGTCTTCATTGACGGTCGCCCCGTCGAGCTTCGCCCCGCAGGGCCAGCCGCGGCGGGCGGCGCAAACGCTTCGGGCGCGTGGAATCTGACGGTCAACCTCACAGGGTCGGGGAACGAAAAACAGGAGTTCACCGCCACGCTCAACCTGCAACAGCAAGGCGACCGCATCTCAGGCTCGCTTCAGGGACAACTCGGCTCAGGCTCGATTGCCAACGGCTCGATCTCAGGCAGCGACGTTAACTTCACGGTGCCCATCACGCT
>DASQLL010000546.1:0-3653 GCA_035630035.1 Pyrinomonadaceae bacterium
CTCGGGGCCGAAGATGGGGCACATGGCGGTGCGCCAAGCCGAAGTCGCCGCCGAAAATCTCGTCGCGGAGATCGAGGGGCGCGAGCCTTCCGCGCGCTACAAACACGAGATCGCTCTCGTCGTGGACGAGGGCGGCAAAGACACCGTCTACCTGCACAAAAGCCTCTGGGAAGAGGGCGGCAAGATGGTCGGGCGCGGTCGCTTCTGGAGCTGGGCCAAGCGCGCGCACGAGAAATATTTCCGGGCGCAACACTCTTAGGAGGTGATAAGTGATGAGTGATAAGTGATAAGAAAGAAGAAGGCTTTTTCGTATCACTTATCACTCATCACTTATCACGGATTTTAGAAATGCTTGAAGTCAAAGACATGGCGCAGGGCGAGATGGTCGCGCTGCTGCTGCGCGGCAAGCTTGGGCACTTGGGCTGCTCGCGCGACGGCCATCCTTACGTCGTCCCGATGCACTACGCCTACGACGGCGAGTGCCTCTTCTTCTTCACCACCGAAGGGACGAAGACCGAGTTCATCGCCGCCAACCACGAGGTCTGCTTCCAGGTCGAGGAGATTACTGACGTGAGCCGCTGGCTGAGCGTGATGGTGTTCGGGCGCGCTGAGCGCGTCACTAAACCTGACGAGACGGAGCGCGCCATGCAGTTCATCACCGGGCGCAACCCCACGCTCACGCCCGCGCTCAACGAGACGAAGATAGGAAAGTGGAAGCGTTTAAACAACGTCGTAGTTTACCGCGTGCGCCCGCATTCGATTCACGGGCGCAAGACGGCCTGAGGCCGCTCGGCCAGAAAGGTGTTCCGGCGTGATTACCACGATGAGCAAGGAAGAGTCGCTCGCGCTGCTCCGCGCCTCGCGCCTCGCGCGTCTGGGGTGCGTCGCAGACGGCGAGCCTTATGTCGTCCCCGTCAATTACGTCTTCGACGACGAGTGCGCCATCAGCCACTCGCTCCCCGGTCGCAAGATCACGGCGATGCGCGCGCACCCGCGCGTCTGCCTACAGGTTGACGAGGTGGCGGATCAATTCCACTGGAAGAGCGTTCTAGCCTACGGGACGTTCGAGGAGTTGAAGAACCCGGACGAGCGCGCGCGTGCGCTCGGCCTGTTGCTCTCGCTCTTCCCGCGCCTCACGCCTGTCGAATCATTCATCGCGGGGGATGCAAGCGCCCCCGCCCCCATCGCCTACCGAATACGCATAGACCGCGTGACGGGCATCATGGAAGGTTAGACCGAGCCGCCGCGCCCGTCTGTAGAGAGCAATCCGCCGCCACTCCATAGCCCGGTTGAGTAAAACTCCGCACGTCCCACGGAAAATTCATCACACGCGCCCGACGCCTGACAGTAAAAGCGCAGTCTTCCGCTACGGCATGCCCGTTGCCCTGAATACCTGACAGGAAACCGCCCGTTCCTTGTTTGAGGGCACTCTGATGCGTTGCCGACGAACTCATTTGGTCGAAAGCTGCCGGGACGGCGGCCCGCCGCGCGTTCTTGAAAGGAGTTTTGCGCCATGAACGAGAAGATGAAGATTTTGATCGCTTACGACGGGTCGGCGTGCGCCGACGCCGCGCTCGACGACTTGCAGCGCGCGGGGCTGCCCGCGCAAGCCGAGGCACGCGTGATTACGGTCGCGGAGGTGTGGCTTCTGCCTCCGCCTCCTTCCGTCTACGAGATCGCCGAGGCGAGTGAGCAGATGCAGACTCCCGCAGACCTTCAGCGGTGGTACGGGAAAGGCTCTCGCGCGGTCGGGGAGGCGGGGGGCTTGGCCGTGCGCGCGACCGAACGTCTGCGAAAAAACTTTCCCGGTTGGGAGGTCACGCCGGAGGCCGTCTGCGGCTCGCCCGCTTGGGAGATCATCATGAAGGCCGACAGTTGGAAGCCTGACCTTGTCGTCGTCGGCTCTCACGGGCGGACGGCCCTCGGTCGCTTTATCTTGGGGAGCGTGTCGCAGAAGGTCTTGACCGAAGCGCGCACGTCCGTGCGCGTCGCGCGCGGTCACGTCGAAGTCGAGCCGACGCCGGCGCGCATCGTCGTCGGACTGGACGGCTCTCCATATTCACTGGCCGCGGCGCGTAGCGTCGCCTCGCGCGCGTGGCCTTTGGGTAGCGAGGTCAAGGTCGTCGTCGTTGATGATCCGCTCGTGCCGTCGCCCGTCGGTCGTCTCATCCCGCCGCTCGCGGAGTGGGTCGAGGAGGGCAATCAGTCCGAGCGCGAGTGGGCTATGAAGATGGCTCAGTCGGTGGCGCATGATCTGCGCGCGGCTGAGTTGCGCGCCGAGTCGGTCGTCCTCGAAGGCGAGCCGAAGCGCGTGCTGGTCGAGGAGGCCGAAAGGTGGGGCGCGGACTGCATCTTCGTCGGCTCGATGGGTTTCAACAATCGCTTCGAGCGCTTCCTTTTGGGCAGCGTATCGTCGGCGGTCGCGGCGCGCGCGCACTGCTCGGTCGAGGTCGTTCGCGCGCCCGGACAGTCGGACGCCGCGCGGGAAGAGACCGGAGTTGAGCGTGTGGCGTGAGCGCAGACGGATTCGTCCGCGCTCATGTCGCGTAGAGAGAGAGGTGTGAAATGGCAAAGATGAGGGCAAATGTTTTTCGCGGAAAGAATGACTTTCGCGTTGAGGAAGTCGAGCGGCCAAGCGCGGGCGTCGGCGAGGCTTTGATTCGCGTAACCCTGACGACGATCTGTGGGACTGACCTGCACATCGTGCGCGGCGAGTACCCTGTGAAGGCCGGTCTCATCATCGGCCACGAGCCGGTCGGCGTCATCGAGGAGCTGGGGCCGGGCGTCGTCGGGTACGAGATAGGCGAGCGCGTGCTGGTCGGTGCGATAACGCCGTGCGGACAGTGCGGCGCGTGCCTTTCGGGACACCTGTCGCAGTGCGGCCACGGCGGAGGATACGAAGCGCTCGGCGGCTGGCGCTTCGGCAACACGATCAACGGCGCGCAGGCAGAGTACCTGCTTGTGCCGCACGCGCAGGCGAACCTCGCACGGATTCCCGACGAGCTGACGGACGAGCAGGTCGTGCTGCTCGCGGACATCGCCTCGACGGGTTTTAGCGGCGCGGAGTCGGGCGGGATAAGGATAGGCGACTCGGTCGTCGTCTTCGCGCAGGGGCCGATAGGTCTTTGCGCGACCGCCGGGGCGCGTCTTTTGGGCGCGTCGCTCATCATCGGCGTTGACGGCGACGACAGCCGGCTCGCGATGGCAAAGCGCATGGGCGCTGACGTCGTGCTCGATTACCGCGAGACGGACGTTGTGGCCGAGGTGAAAAGGCTTACGGGCGGCGGCGCGGACGTTGCGATTGAAGCCCTCGGCACGCAATCCACGTTCGAGAGCGCGCTCAGAAGCCTGCGCCCCGCCGGGACGCTCTCAAGCCTCGGCGTCTATTCGGGCAAGCTGCAAATCCCATACGAGGCTTTCGCCGCGGGACTGGGCGACCACCGCATCGTCACTACGCTGTGCCCCGGCGGCAAGGAGCGCATGCGGAGACTGATGGAGGTCGTGAGGCGCGGTCGCGTTGACCTCACGCCGCTGCTGACGCACACCTTCCCGCTCGACCGGATCGGCGAAGCATACGACCTGTTCGGTGAGCGAATGGACGGAGTGCTGAAGGTTGCGATAAAGCCCTGAGGCTCTGACAGGGCGAGTGGCCG
>DASQLL010000547.1:0-2751 GCA_035630035.1 Pyrinomonadaceae bacterium
TCCAATCCGCAATCCGCAATCCGCAATCCGCAATCCGCAATTGCTATGAAACGGCGTAAGGCCAGCACATACACGATCAGCGCGGTGGCGACTCAGTACGAGATTCACCCGCAGACGTTGAGGCTCTACGAGCGCGAGGGACTTCTTAAACCTTCGCGGTCGGAGGGGAACACGCGCCTCTACACGGACACAGACCTCGAACGTTTGGAAGTGATTCTTAGTTTGACGCGCGATCTGGGGGTGAACCTCGCGGGCGTCGAGATCATACTCAACATGCGCGAGAAGATGGACGCGATGCAGAAGGAGTTCGAGCGTTTCTTCTCGTATCTTCAATCGCACGCCGAAGAGTTCTCGCATCTCGTCGAGCCGCAGCCGCCGCCCGAAGCGGGCGCGCTCGTTCCGGCCTCGCGCGCCGCGACGTTGCGACGCCAGCGACCGCCCGGCTAACGCATGTAACGCCGTCTGTTTGAGGTGAAGTGGGAGGCGTCGCCGAATCTGGGCTTCGGCGACGCCTCCCACTTCGTCGTGGGGCGAGGAACTGAATGCTCAGTGTTACGCCTCGCTGTTGAGGAGGTAGCGCAAGTGGCCGTTCGTGGCGTAGGTGTCAAAGCCGTGTGGCGAGGTTATTATTTTTCCGGCTCACACATCTATGCCGAAGCGCGCGAAAACGTTTCAGAGGAAGTTTGAGCGAGGCATTGCTTGACGCGCTAACGTGATGGCCTTGCCAATATATTTACAGACGAGATTGGTCGCGCAGCGCTTAGTGGTTAAGTGTTACAATGTGCGTTCGCCTCAGAATCAACTGCCGCCGGGGTGAAACGAAGGGCATAGCCGTGGGCGAAGGGTGCCCGCGTGCGAACGCCCCGTTGATGAACGCAACAACTCGCCGGGTGGGGCAAAGGCGATGACGCCGGAGCGACTTAAGCAAATCAATCACATCATCGAAGGCGCGCTGGAGCGTGCGCCCTCGGAGCGGCTTGCCTATCTCGACGCCGCGTGCGCGCATGACCCGGCGCTGCGCGAGGAGGTTGAATCGCGCATCAACTCGCGCGAGCATGCGGCTGAACGGTCGCGCGACGCGTCGCAAGCGCGTGTGGGCGAGGCGACCACTTCGCCGCGCGGCGACGAGCGCGCCGCGCCGCATGAGGCCGACGAGCCGCCCTCTGCCGAGACGCAGGCGGAGGTCGTGCCCGGCACGACCGTCTTCGGCGCATACCGCGTCTTAGAGAAGATCGGCGAGGGCGGGATGGGCACGGTCTATCTGGCGAAGGACGCGCGGCTCGGTCGGCGCGTCGCTTTGAAACTCCTGCCCGCGGAGTTCGCGCGCGACGAAGAGCTTGTCCGCCGCTTCGAGCTTGAGGCGCGCGCCGCCTCCGTACTCAATCATCCGAACATCATCACCGTCCACGAGATCGGAGAGTCCGAGGGCCGTCGCTTCATCGTCACGGAGTACGTCGAGGGCCGGACGCTGCGCGAGCGTCTGGCCGAGGAGCGTTTCGCCGCGAACGAGGCTCTGGAAATCTGCGCGCAGGTCGCGGGCGCGCTGGCGAAAGCGCACGCCGCGGGGGTTCTGCACCGCGACATCAAGCCGGAGAACATAATGGTTGACGAAGACGGGCACGTGAAGGTGCTCGACTTCGGCATCGCCAAGGAGCTCACACACGCCCCCTCGGTTGACACCGACGCGCCGACGAGCGCGCACGTCAACACGGCGGCGGGCGTCATACTCGGCACGGCCACCTACATGTCGCCCGAACAGGTGCGCGGGCAGGAGCTGGACGCGCGCACGGACATCTGGAGCTTGGGAGTCGTGCTGTACGAGATGGTCACGGGCCGCGCGCCGTTCGAGGCGCAGACATACGGCGATCTCATCGTCGCCATACTCCACGACGAGCCGCAACCCCTCGCGGACTTTTCGGTCGAGCTGCCGGAGGGGTTCGGGCGCATGCTCCGCCGCGCTCTCTCGAAGGAGAAGCAGGGGCGTCACACGTCGGCCACGGAGCTGCGCGACGAGCTGCGAAGGCTCCGCCGTCAGATTGAGTTTCACACCGAGACGCTCCACGACGAGCCGAGCTTCGACTCGCGCTCGGACACTTCGCGCTCGCCCACGCCGCGCGAGGCGGGCGTGCGGCAGAGAGCCGCTCCGCGTCACCAGACGACCGAGCAGCGCAAGCAGTTGACCGTTCTGTTCGCGGACTTCGCCGGTCTTGCCGCGCTCACCGAAGGGCAGGACGCGGAGGACGTGGGCGAGCTGATGAGCGAGCTTTGGCCGCTCGTTGACGGCGTCGTCGCGGAACATGGCGGGTCTGTTGACCGTCACGTCGGCGAGCAGTTCGTCGCGTTGTGGGGCGCGCGCGGGGCGCAAGAAGACGACCCGGAACGCGCGGTGCGCGCAGCCCTCGCCGTGCAGGAGGCGGTCGGCGATTTCTTCGAGCGTCGTATGCCCGGCGTGCCCGCGCCGCGCGAGGCGGGCGAGGGCGAAGAGCATGCGCCGCTGATGCGCGTCGGCATTAGCACGGGGTTAGTTCTGCTCGGCGAGGGAGGCGCGACCGGGGGCTTCACGGTGACGGGCGATCCCGTCCGGCTCGCGAGTCGTCTGCAACAATCCGCGCCCGCCGGCGGCGTGCTCATCTCGCACGACACCTACCGTCACGTGCGCGGCGTCTTCAGCGTTCACCCGCCCGAAACGCTCGACACGGGCGGGCGTGCAGACCCCGTGCAGTTCTACCGCGTCAAGCGCGCCAAGGCGCG
>DASQLL010000548.1:0-4087 GCA_035630035.1 Pyrinomonadaceae bacterium
AGGTAATCAACGAGGACGTTGACATCGGCGCGCTCTTAGACCGCGCGTTCGAGCTGACGGATTACCACGCGAAGCGCGAGCGATTCAGAGTCGAGAACGAGAGCAGTCGCGTCAAGCGCGGCATAGGCTTCGCCACGTTCATGCACGGCGCGGGGTTCACTGGGTCGGGCGAGAAGTTTCTTGAGTCCGTCGTCGGCTGCGAGGCCACGCCGGACGGGCGCGTGCTTGTGCTGGCCGCAAGCACGGAGATAGGGCAGGGCACGAACACCGTCTTCGCGCAGATAGCGTCGGACACGCTCGGCATAGATTACGAGCGCATCGAGGTCGTGCAGCCCGACACAGGCAATGTCCCCAACAGCGGCCCGACGGTCGCATCGCGCACGTGCATGATCGTCGGCAAATTGGTCGAACAGGCCGCGCTACAGATCAAACAGAAGCTCGCGGATGCGGGCCTCGTCGGCGAGCAGTACGCGTCGGAAGAGTTCGCGCGCGCGTGTGGCGAGTACATCGAAGCGCACGGCGCGCTCAAAACTTTCAGCAAGTACAAGCAGCCCGAAGGCATCGAGTGGGACGACGAGCATTATCGAGGCGACGCTTATGGCGCTTATGCTTGGGCCGTCTACGTCGCGGAGGTGAGCGTTGACGCCGTGACGTATGAGGCGCACGTCGAGGACTTCGTCGCCGTGCAGGAAGTTGGCCGCGTGATTCACCCTATCTTGGCGGCGGGGCAGATCGAGGGCGGCGTGGCGCAGGGGATAGGCTGGACGCTCTACGAATCTGTTGTGTGGCAGGACGGGCGCATGGCGAACGGGCAGATGACGAACTACATCATCCCGACCTCCGCCGACATCCCGCCGATACGAGTTCATTTTTTCGAGAACCCGACGCCGCTCGGCCCCGCTGGCGCGAAAGGCATCGGCGAGCTACCGATGGACGGCCCCGCTCCCGCCATACTCAACGCCATCGAGAACGCGACGGGCATCGCCTTCAACTACGTTCCGCTCACGCCCGAAGCCATCATGGACGCGCTTGAGCGCGAGCCGGTAGAAGTTTAGAGGCAGAAGCCCGACCGTAAGGGAAGACTAAGCAGAAGCCTGACCGTAAGGGAAGACTAAGCAGAAGCCCGACCGTAAGGGAGGGCGTCGCACGAATGATGACAGACGACGTGAAGGAAACGCGTAGCGACACTAACGACGGCAAGGTCTCAGTCCGTTGCACCGTGAACGGCGAAGCCGTGACGCTCCGCGCGTACCCGATAGCGCGGCTGCTCGACGTGCTGCGCGAGGAGCTGAAACTCACAGGCACAAAAGAGGGCTGCGGCGAAGGCGAGTGCGGAGCCTGCTCCGTCATCATCGAAGGCGAGCTTGTAAACAGTTGCCTCGTCCCCGTCGCGCAGGTCGAGGGCGCGTCTATCAAGACCGTCGAGGGAGTCGCCAGTGGCGAGACGCTTCACGCCGTACAGCGCGCGATGATCGAGTGCGGCGGCGCGCAGTGCGGCATCTGCACGCCGGGCATGGTGCTTGCCGCCGTCAGCCTTCTTGAGCGCACGCCGCAACCGACCGCGGCAGACATACGCGAGGGCCTCGCAGGCAATCTTTGCCGATGCACCGGCTACACGAAAATCTTCGAGGCGGTCTTGCGCGCCTGCGGCGAAAGTCAGAAGTCAGAACGCTGAACGATGAACTGAAAACGGCTTGTCTTACAGTTCAGCGTTCAGCGTTCTGACTTCTGACTTGATTTAGATGAGAGCATACCTTCCAGCTTACGAGTTGACCGTGCCGCGCACTCTCAATGACGCGCTCGCGCTTTTGCGCGACGAGCCGGGCGTGTGGCAACCGTTCGCGGGCGGGACGGACTTGATGGTTCTGCTCGAAGCGGGCAGGCTCGACTACAGGAAGTTTTTCAGCGTCGCTAGGCTTGCGGAGCTGCGCGGTATCGAAGAGTCGGACGCGCACGTCACGTTGGGCGCGCTGACGACTTATACGGACGTGCGACGCAGCGACGTTCTCAGCCGCGAGTTCCCGATGCTCGGCAGAGCTGCGAGCGAGACGGGCGGCCTCGCCATACAGAATCGCGGCACGCTCGGCGGCAACATCGCCAACGCAAGCCCCGCGGCGGACTCGCCCCCCGCGCTGCTCGCATACGGCGCGCAGATCGAGCTTGTCTCCACCGAAGGCGCGCGTTGGGTCGAGTACGCGGACTTTCACACCGGCTACAAGCAGACCTTGATGCGCGCGGACGAGCTTATCGCGCGCGTACGCCTGCCGCGGCCAAGAGAGGGCGCGCGCCACTTCTATCGAAAGGTCGGCACGCGCCGAGCGCAGGCAATCTCGAAAGTCTGCATTGCCGCGCTCGCGGAAACCGGCGACGACGGCGCGCTCACCGTGGTTCGTATCGCTTTGGGCAGCGTCGCGCCGGTCGTGCTGCGCTGCCGTCGGACGGAAGAGTTGCTGAAGGGGCGTCGGCCCGACGCGGAGTTGATACGCGACGCGAGGGGCGCGCTCGCAGAAGACATCAGCCCGATTGACGACATACGCTCGACCGCGCGCTACCGCATGCGCGTCGCAGAGAACCTGCTCGAAGAGTTCCTGACAGAAGTCATTTCAGAGTCTCGCCGACCGAATGATTCAAGTTGAAGTGATGTTGTTTTCACAGTGACCGAATCGGTCGCTGTGCCTTCCTCGAAAAAGTCCCGCGCAAGCCAAAAATCTGGCAATTCCGGTCGCCCGTCTCGTCGGCGAAAGGGCATGAGAGTTGCCCGTTTGCGTACATCCCAACTACGTGCGGACGGGATCGTGTGCGAGGGTTTTATCGGTCTGGAGAGGAAAGATGCGGAAGCGAGCAAGGCATGTTTCGGCTCTGAAGTGGCTGCTCTCCCTCAGTCTTTTGCTGTCGCCGTTGGCGGGAATGCTGCCCGGAAATATCGCTCAGGCGCAGCTCTTAAACACGGTCACGTCTCTCCTCAAATTATCGCCCGACCTTCTCGAACAGGTGACGCACGCGACCCTCGGCGAGAAGGTAAACGTCATCGTTCAGTCTGAGGGGCGTTGGGGTCTTTCGCTCGATCTTCTGCTGCTCGCGCTCGGCGGGAAAGTCACCGGCACCTATCAGAATCTGGACGTGCGCGCGGTCGAGATGCCTGCCTCTAACATCCTAGCCCTTGCGAGCGACCTCAAGATAACTTTCATCTCCCCCGACAGGGCGACGCTCGCGTCGGGACACGTCTCGCTGACGACGGGCGCGGACGCCGCCCGCGACGGCAGCGGCGGCACGGCCAGCGGACTCGACGGCACGGGCGTAGGCATCGCCGTGCTCGACTCCGGAATTGACGTAGGCCACAAATCTTTCCTCGGCAAGAACAACAACCAGCGCGTCGTCGTAAGCCGTGACTTCACGGGCGAGGGGCGCACGGACGATCCCTTCGGGCACGGCACGCACGTCGCCTCAATCGCCGCGGGCAACGGGCACGTCTCAAACTCCGCTTACCTCGGCGTCGCGCCGAACGCCAACATCGTCAACCTTCGCGTTCTCGGCTCGCGGGGCACGGGATCGTCATCCAAGCTGCTCGCGGCGCTCGACTGGCTTTTGACTAACCAGAAAACTTACAACGTCCGCGTCGTCAACATGAGCCTCGGCGCGCGCGCGGTTGATTCGTACAGGAACGACCCCGTGTGCAAGGCCGTGCGTAAGCTGGTTGACGCGGGGCTTGTCGTCACTGCCGCCGCGGGCAACGACGGCAAGGACTCGGCGGGGCAGAAACTCTACGGGCACATCCACTCGCCGGGCGACGAGCCTTCGGCCATCACGGTCGGCGCGGCCAACACATTCGGCACGGACGCGCGCTCGGACGACGCGGTCGCGAGCTACAGCTCGCGCGGGCCGACTCGCGGCGTGTGGAAGGACGCGAGCGGCGTCCGGCATTACGACAACCTGATTAAGCCTGACATCATCGCGCCCGGCAATAAGCTCGTGGCCGCGGAGTCGGCGGGCAACCTCCTCGTTACGCAGCACCCGGAGCTGGACGCGGGCGTCTCCGGCACGGACAGCCGCAAGATGATGTACCTGAGCGGCACTTCGATGGCGACGC
>DASQLL010000549.1:0-2918 GCA_035630035.1 Pyrinomonadaceae bacterium
CGCCAACCTCTGCTACGGCGGGGCCATCGTCCTCTATAACTCTTTCCTGCCCGAAATCACGACCGAAGACCAGCGCGACAAGGTGTCGAGCCGAGGGTTCGCGCTCGGCTATCTCGGCGGCGGGCTGCTGCTCGCCCTCAACTTCGTCTTCGTCGGCGTCGCGCCGAGCCTGCTCGCTCCCTACGGCTTCGCGGAGGGGGAGGCGCGGGGACTCGCCGTCCGCGTCTCGCTTCTATCGGCGGGCGTCTGGTGGGGCTTCTTCGCGTTTCTGTCTTTCAGGCGTTTGAGGGCGCGAGCGCCGGTCAGACAACTGCCTGCCGACAAGAGCTATCTGACAGTCGGATTCTCTCAACTCGCAGACACTTTCCGCGAGCTACGGCGGCTGCCGCACACGCTAAAGTATCTGGTCGCGTACCTGCTCTACAACGACGGCATTCAGACCGTCGTCGGCTCGGCGGCGGTCTTCATCGCGGCGGAGCTTTTCGCGGGCGGTCTCGACAACCCGGAGGCCCCCGCCTTCGTGCTCAGCATCTTTCTCTTCGTGCAGTTCATGGGCATCGGCGGGGCCTTGCTGTTCGAGCGCTTGGCGCGCTTGTTGGGGACGAAGAAAGCGATCCTTGTCTCGCTCGTCATCTGGGCCGGGATCGTTATCTACGCCTTCGCCTTCTTCGAGACGCGGAGGCAGGCATGGGTGATGGCGGCCTTCATCGCCGTCGTGCTCGGCGGGTCGCAGGCGCTCTCGCGCTCGCTCTTCTCGCGCATGATTCCCGAAGGCCGCGAAGCTTCCTTCTTCGGCATTTACGAAGTGTCCGAGCGCGGCACGTCGTGGATGGGGCCGCTCGTCTTCAGCATCGTGGTCGCGCGCACGGGGTCGTTTCGCTACGCGCTCCTCTCGCTCATCGTCTTCTTCGTCGCGGGCACGGTCGTCCTCATCCTGACCGACACCGACCGCGCTATACTTGAGTCGGGCAACGCGCTGCCGGAAGAGGTTGATAAAATGATGAATGCGGAACGATGAATGATGAATGAAGAGAAGTCTGCATTAAATTCATCATTCCGCATTCATCATTTCTTCAGGAGGCGGACTTGCGTGCCTTTTGCGTTGAATCAGCCGAGCGTTCGAGGCAGGAGTGTGAGCAGAAGGTCGCGCCGGTGGCGCGGAGCGTGACGGCGCGCGACGCGGGCATCCACGTCCCGCATGCGGCGCAGCGCGAGAGCTTTTCGTTGGGCGCGCTCTTGCGCTGCTGCTGTGATGGAGCGTCCGTTCTCGCGCCCGCGTTCATGCTCCTCATTTCGCGCACGACGCCGAGGAAGCGGCGCACGCCCTTTATGTACGGACGCAGCCGCCAGTAGATGAGCGTGGCGACGAGAGAGAGCAGGGCAAATATGAAAAGATACTTCACGGCTTATCCTTCGATGCGTTCCTCTTCTGTTCGAGCCGCGCGCGCAGGGAAGCAAGCTCGCCGTTCGCGGGGTTCACCTTCTCAAGCTCGTCGAGCCTTTTCCCGGCCTCGTCGAAACCTTCGGTCTCGATGAGCGCGGCGGCGAGGCTTTGCAGCGGCAACTCGTGGCGCGAGTCGCTCTGGAGCGCGCGGCGGTACTCGCGTATGGCGCGCTGCGGATTGGAGGGCCGGTCGTAAAAGTACGTCAGCCCGAAGCTCGTCCGCACGACAACGTCGTCGGGCTTCGACGCGAGCGCGGCCTCGTAGAGCTTGCGAGCTTCGACCAGATGCTTCGCGTCGCCGCCGCGCGCGATTAGAAAGTGTGCGTCGCCGGCCATCACGGTCGTCTTGTAGTCCTTCGGGTCGGCTTCGTGCGCGCGCTTCAGTATGCGCGCAACATCAGACAAGATCGAGGCCGTGCCGGTCTGCCACGCGTAGACGTAGAGCGCCTGTCCGACCTTTTTCTGCAACTCCACGTCGCCCGGACTTTCGTCAGCCTTCGCGACCGCGTTCTTCAACTGCTCTTCGGTGAGCGTCGGGAACTGATCGGCATCGCCGTTAGTCACTTGCGCCCCTGCTCCCGGCTCCGCGGTCTTCGTCGCGCCGCCCGCTTTTTGTTCCGCAAGTTCCGCGCGCAGCTTGTCCTGCTCTTTCCGATTAATGTCGTTGGCGAGCGCGAATCCAACGACGAAGCCGAGGAGAATTCCGGCCACGAAGATGAGGACGGTCGTCGTGTTGACTGACGATTTCACTGTCATCGGTAGATAATTTTCCGGCTCGCGCGGAAGTTTAGCAGAAAACAGATCAGTACCCGGAGCGTTAGCGACGGGGTGCAACTGCGCCTGTTTGCTCAAGGTCACATTTAAACAACGAGCTACCCGGTCGCTAACGCTCCCGGTACTGACCTGCGTGGCTCGGCTCGCGTCACTCTTTTATTACGGTTTGCATTTGCATTGGCACTGAAAACAGTAGTTTCGACTCGATGTTTATTGGCATTGTTAGTGCCAATGCAAGCGCAAACCGTAATAATTATACCCAAACAAAGCGTGTGTGCCGTGTGTTGCCGGCCAGTAAAGACAAATGCCCTTGAGCCGCCCCGCTATGGAGGCTCTGGCCCAAGGGCAGAGGTTTGTGACCGTTGACGACGCGCGCGTTTGCGCGTTGACGTGCGTCTTGATTATTCGTCGCCCGATTTGCCGGAGTGCGGTAAATCGTCGCGGCGTCGGCGCGGCACCGGGTCGGAGTCGCGGCGTCGCGGGCGCTGCCCCGGCGCGCGTCGCTCTACGAAGTTGGGCGGAAGCCGTGGGCCTTTGACGGCCTCTTCGAGTATGCGAGTTATCTCCTGCGACAAAGTGCGATGCTCGCTGGTGGCTTGCTGCTGCAACTTGCGCTTCAGATCGGCGGGCACGTAGGCCCCTATGAAGACGCCTTTACGGTTCGCCATTTTTAGGTTCTCCTGCATTTGTGAGACATGTC
>DASQLL010000550.1:0-15124 GCA_035630035.1 Pyrinomonadaceae bacterium
AGCCTCTTGACGAGCGCCGCCACCGTGTCAATCGTCTCCACGCGGTTGTGGATGAAGAAAACCTGACCGCCGCGCCCAAGCTCAAGCTCGATGGCGGATTTGATGACCGACTCGCCGAACTGCACGACCTGAGTCTGAATCGCTAGACGGTCGCGCGGCGGCGTCTCGATCACAGACATGTCGCGCAATCCCATCAGAGACATATTCAGCGTGCGCGGGATGGGAGTGGCCGAGAGCGTCAGAACGTCAACGCGCTTCTTGAGCTGCTTGAGACGTTCCTTGTGCGCGACGCCGAAGCGTTGCTCTTCGTCAACGACGACGAGGCCGAGGTCTCGGAAGGCCATGTCTTTCGAGAGAAGGCGGTGCGTGCCGATGATGATGTCAATGTCGCCCGACTCGACGCGCCCTACGATCTCTTTCTGCTCCTTCGTCGAGCGGAAGCGCGAAATCAATTCGATGGTGACGGGAAAGGCCGCGAAGCGCGAGCGGAAAGTCTCGTAGTGCTGGTACGCAAGTACGGTCGTCGGCGCGAGCACGGCGACCTGCTTCGAGTCCATGACGGACTTGAAGGCTGCGCGCATCGCGACCTCTGTCTTGCCGTAGCCCACGTCGCCGCACAGAAGCCTGTCCATCGGCGTTACGGCTTCCATGTCGCGCTTCGCGTCCTCGATGGCCGTCTCCTGATCGGGCGTGGGCACGTACTCGAACGCATCCTCGAACTCGCGCTGCCACGGGCTGTCGGCGGAGAAGGCGTATCCCTGAACGAGTTTCCTTTCGGCGTAGAGCTTCAACAATTCGTCGGCCATGTCGCGCATCGCGCGCTTGGCCTTCGCCTTCGTCTTCTGCCAACCGAGACCGCCGAGACGATCCAAAACAGGCTCGTGCCCCTCCGCGCTCGAATAACGCTGCACGAGGTCGAGCCGCTCGACGGGCACGAAGAGCTTCGCGTCCTCGGCGTAGAAGAGCAGCATGAACTCGCTCTTGCGCCCGCCCATCTCAAGCGTCTGCAATCCGCCGAAGCGCGCAAGCCCGTGGTCAATGTGGACGACGAAGTCGCCCACTTTCAGATCGCGGAAGTCTGAAAGGAAAGCCGCGACCTTCGCCTTTTGACTTTTACCTTTTGCCTTCTGCCTTTCCGTCGCGCCGGTCGCGCGCTGCTCCACGCCTGCGCCGCCCGCCTCGTCGAACAAGTCTGACTCAACATGAACGATGAGACGCGCGCCCGGAAGCTCGAAGCCGCCCGAAAGCTTTCCGACGGTGACGACCGCGGGAAGACCTGCACCCGCATCGCCCGCGTCGCCCGCGAGCGCGACGCGCGCCGCGACGTTGTAGTCGCCCAAGATTTCGCCGACGCGCTCGGCCACGCCCGCCGAAGGCATCGCAAAGAGCGTGAGCGCGCGTCGCTCGCCCGCGGCGTGTCGAACGTCCGACGCAAGCTCAGGGATGCGACCGTGGTAGCGGCGCACGGGGAGCGAGCGCCATTCGACTTCTTGCGCCTGTTCGACCGCCGGGAAAAGGAAGAGCGGCTGCGGCGCGTTTCGCTCTCGCCCGATGCGCGCGGCGGGCTGCTGCGACTCGCCCGCGAACCTTTCGTCAACGAGCGCCGCCGCGCGTCCGAGCGCGCGAAGCTCGACGCGGCGTGCGGCGTCAATCCGCGCGCGCAGTTCTTCCGTCGTCAGGTAAAGCTCTTCGGGCGCGAGTCCGATCTCGCCCGCGCTCTCGTTCTCCGCAAAGCGCGCGGCGATGTTCTCGAAGCTGTTCGCGAGGTGCTGCTCGATTCCGGCAGGCTCGTCAACGACGAGAACCGTGTCGCCGAGGTAATCGAACGCGCTCGCGTCCGTTTTGACGACGAGCGGAATGAGCCACTCCCAACCGGGGAAGCTCTCGCCCTCGTCCGCGTGGACGGTTCTGTCTTTGAGCGAGCGCGCGTGCGCTTCGTCCGGCCAGCGCTCGCGCGCGAACTCGGCCCACAGTCGAAAGTCGTCGCGCCCGACGGCCAGCTCGCGCATCGGCACGACCTCGGTCGCCCGCAGTTGCTCGATTGAGAGCTGCGTCTCCGGGTCGAAGCGACGGATCGAGTCAACCGTGTCGCCGAAGAACTCGACGCGCACGGGCGTCGCCTCGCCCGGCGACCAGATGTCGAGTATGCCGCCGCGCATCGAGAACTCGCCGACCGCGCCCACGGGGTCTTCGCGCACGTAACCCGACGCGAGCAGAAGCTCTATCAAGTCCTCCGGCGGAAAGTCTTCGTCGCGTGCGAGGCGCGCGCCCATCCCTTTGAGCTGCGACGGCGCAATCGTCCGACGCACGAGCGAGCGCGCCGACAGAAGCACGAAGCGACCGCGCCCCTGCGCGAGCTGCCAGAGCGTTAGCGCGCGCCGCTCCAGAGTCTCCGCGTGCGGTGACGCGCCCGCATACGGGTCGCCCTCGGAAGCGGGCAGGGACAGAACCGGCTCGCACTCCTCGCCCGCGCCCGTGCCGGCGAGCGCGCCGCACCAGAAGGCGAGGTCGCGCTCCCAAGTCTCCATGTCGCGGTTCGCGGCGACTAAAACTGCGAAACGCTTTCCGGTCTCGCGCTGCAACGCCGCGAGCGCGAGCGCACGCGCGGGCGCGGAGGTCATCCCCGCCAGAGAAACCACACGCGCGACCGAAGCGACCGCCGCCGCAAGACGCGCGAACTCCTCGCCCTCGGTCACGCGCCGCAGCACGTTCTGCAACACGGGAATTGATTCGACCGAACTACTCATTTACTTTAACTAGAATCTAACGCCAGATAATTCAAACAGGGATGGACAGGATAAACAGGATAAGAAACTTTGGAATCTTAAATCTCAGATTGTCTTTCCTGCTTTCATCCTGTCCATCCTGTCCATCCCTGTTAATTTCTCTCGCCCGACTGCTGCGCCTGTTCTAAGGCGATGACGCGCTTAACGCGCTCGACGATGCTGCTGGTCGAAGCTCCTTCGATAAAGGGGAGCGCGACGACGCGCCCGCCCGCCGCCTCGACCTCTTCGCGCCCGTGTATCTCGTCGAGCGCGTAGTCGCCGCCCTTCACAAGCACGTCGGGCAGCAAGGCGGCGATGAGAGAGCGCGGCGACTCCTCGTCGAAGACGGTCACGAAGTCCACCGCCGCGAGCGCGGCGAGCAGCTCCGCGCGCTCCGACTCGTTCATCACGGGGCGGCCTTCACCTTTCAGAGCGCGCACCGAGCGGTCGCTGTTGACGGCGACGAGCAGCGCGTCTCCGAGCGAGCGCGCCGCGCGCAGATAGCGCACGTGCCCGACGTGAAGAATGTCGAAGCACCCGTTCGTGAAGACGAGCCGACGCCCCTCCGCGCGCAGACGCATCCGCGTGCGGAGCAATTCATCCCTGCTGAGAATCACTTCGCCGCTCATTGGTATTTGTGAATCGTAAATAGTAAATCGTAAATAGTAAATCGCCGGGGCGATGTTTTGTCTATTTACGATTCACGATTTACTATTCACGAATCATGAGCAACACACTTTTCGATAACCACATCATTGACGACAACGACCAGACGCGCGCGCGCGCCGCGCACCTCGAAGAGATAAGAACGCTTGTCGGCAACGCGTACCCCAACAAGTTCACCCGCACGAGCGTAACCGAAACGCCCGAAGGCGAAGACACGATCACTTCCATCGTCGGCGCGTTCGAGAAATACGTGCCCGCGCTCGAAGGGGGCGCGCGCCCGACGCCCGAACAGTTAGAGGAAGCAAACGCGGAGTTGAGTAAATACAACGTGCGCGTTTCGGGCCGACTTGCGACGCCGCCGCGCGTGATGGGCAAGGTGGCATTCGTGCATCTTTCGGACGGCAAGGAGCGCCTGCAAATCTACGTCCGAAAGCAGGAAGCGCAGGCCATAAGCAACGACACGGGCGTGGCGGTCGAAGAGTTTGAGAGCGGCTGGAAGCTTTTCCAACTGCTCGACCACGGCGATTTCGTAGGCGTCGAGGGCGCGCTGTTCGTGACGAAGACGGGCGAGCTTTCCGTCCACGTTAAGACGCTTCAGTTCCTCTCGAAGGCGCTGCTCCCGATGCCCGACAAGCTGCACGGCATCAGCGACCCCGAAATCCGCCAGCGCCAACGCTACGCAGACCTCATCGCATCGAGCCTCAAGATCGAGACGGGCGACGAGCAACCACAGGAGCGCGAGCTAACGACGCGCGATGTTTTCGTTCTACGCTCGAAGTTAATCACGACGATGCGCCGATACCTAGACGATCACGGCTACATCGAAGTCGAGACGCCGATGCTCTCGCCCATCGCATCGGGCGCGGCTGCGCGGCCCTTCAAGACGCACCACAACGCGCTCGACATAGACCTCTACGCGCGCATCGCGCCCGAACTCTATCTCAAGCGTCTCGTCGTCGGCGGCTTCGAGCGCGTCTACGAACTGAACCGAAACTTCCGCAACGAAGGCATCTCCACGCGCCACAACCCCGAATTCACGATGCTCGAATTCTACACGGCTTATAAAGACGTGAACTGGATGATGGATTTTTGCGAGGAGATGATACGCTCCGTTTCCATAGCAGTTGCAGGTCAAACTTTGTTTTCAAAACCATTCAAGCGCCTAACCATGAAGCAAGCGATCATCCAGTCTGAATGGCTTCAAGAGTTAGGACAATTGGATGATGAGCCGTTCAATGAAAGATGGTTTGATAAGCCTAGAAATGTACGTCAACTTTCTATGTACTTAGATGCTTTCAAATCGTCTACTACAATCAAATCAAGGGATGAGAGATGGGAAGAAGTTAAGCGAACGGAGTCGGAATTAGAAAACCCATCAGAACTTAATACTGCTCATCACATTGAGAACCTATTCGGTTGGATAGAAGGTGAAATATTCGACCCGACTTTCATCTTTGATTTTCCAAAGCCAATTTCCCCACTCTCCAAAGCATCGCCCGAAAATCCGGCAATCGCGGAGCGGTTCGAGTTGTACATCGCGGGGATGGAGGTTGCGAACGGGTTCTCGGAACTCAACGACCCAGCGGAGCAGTACGAGCGTTTCAAAGACCAGACGAAACAGCGCGAGAGCGGCGACGACGAGGCGATGCAGATGGATGAGGATTATGTGAAGGCTCTCGCATACGGGATGCCGCCCGCCGCGGGCATCGGCATCGGCATTGACCGCCTGACGATGCTGCTCACCAACCGACGCTCGATACGCGACGTGATTCTCTTCCCGCACATGAGGCCGAAAGCGCGCGCCGAAGAGTCGGAAGACGTTGGCGAAGCGTCGGGCGAATCGAAGGCTTGATTGCGATCAAAGTCGAGCGCGGTAAGCATTAGAGCTTATCAACGACCGTTTAGAGGCGGGCAATGCCCGCCGTCTCTACATGCTCGGAGCTTGAGACGGCGGGCATTGCCCGCCTCTAAACGGTCGGTTAATTGATGAGCAAACCGCTCTAGGGAGAAGGCGGAAAGCGTGATGTGGCAGGCAATCGGCGCAAGGCAACAGGCATCAAAACACATCTCGCGACGGGCATGATTTTTCCCTCGGTCGGAGTGTATTTTTCGGGACGCGGCGCGCACTGTCTGTCACTCAATAGCCCTTAACACGATTTCGATTTGACGTGAGGGCGCGGCGGGCTGACAGCCGCGGGGTCGTCTCCTTTCGTCGCTCGTATAGCATTGAATTGTTGCTCTTCAAATCAGTTGTGTTATTGAAGTCGGCATGAAATACTGTTCTCAACTTTCATCCCCTACTTGCTCATTCATAGACTGAGCGTGGGCCGTCGCCTCGACGCCCTCGCTTTTACAAGGTCTCGGAAACGTCCGGCGCGCGTAGCCCCATCCTCCGCCGCCACTTTCCGAGAGGAGATTTGCAATGCCTCGCAAGCCCCTCGCTCGTAAGCGACTAAAGTGCCTCATCATACTTTCCGCAGTTCTCGCGGCGAGCGTTCTGATACCGCTTGCGACCGCTTGGGCGCTGTCTGCTCTGTCGAATCCCGTCTTACTGCCCGGCGAGCTTAACTCGTTGCCCGCCGCCGGAGCGCAGGAGCAGCAGCGCATCGCCAAAGGCGCGGACACGTACCTCGCCGTCTGGGCCGACAGCCGCACCGCGCTCGCGAGCGACACGGGCGCGACGGGCTTCACGAGCGGGACGGGCCTCGGCAGCATGAAGGACATCTACGCGGCGCGCATCGGCGCGGGCGGAGAGGTCATTGACACGATTCCCATCGTCGTTGACCAGAGCGGCTACAACCAGACCTACCCGAACGTCGGATGGAACGGCCAGAGCTGGCTCGTAGTGTGGCTGGCCGAGAAGCCGGGCGAGTTCTCGACCAAACTTGAGATCAGGGCCGCTCGCGTCTCCGCCGCGGGCAAGCTCTTAGACAAGACGCCCATCGTCCTCGACGACGACGCAAGCTCCGACCAGTTCCCTTTCACAGTCATTGACGACGGCGCGGGCAACTGGGTCGTCACTTGGGAAGGTTTTCTACCGCAAGAGGGCACTTCGATTCCGCGCGGAGTCTTCGCCGCGAAGATCGCAGGCGACGGAACAATCGTCGCGCCCGGCCCGCGCGTCATCTACAACCACCACAGCCAGTTCATGGGCGGCGCGAAGATCGCGCGCGCGGGCGACCGCTACCTTCTGACCTTCATCGGCATCGGGCCGCCGTATCAACTTCTCGGCATCACATACGATCTCAACTTCAACCAGCTACGCAACGGGCCTGAGCTTCTAAGCGGGAGCGCGAGCGGCTACGACCTCGCATCCGACGGCATCGCTTGGTTCGTTTCTTGGACCGACGGCGCAAGCGGCAACATTCAGAGCGTCTACGGCTCGCGCGTCTCGCCGCTCGGCGACCCGCTCGACCCCGTAGGCATCGTCATCCGGCAGAACATCGGCACATCACCCTCCGAGACCTCCGTCGTCTGGGACGGCGCGTTCTGGTTCGTCGCCTATTCGAGCAGCTTCGACCCCGTCACGCAGACTTTCAACAACGGCAACGACATCTACGTCTCGCGCGTTTCGCCCGTGGGCACTGTTGATAACGCGAACGGCTTCGCGGTCAAGGCCGGCGACGGGCTTGTGGGCAATCAGCTCTACCCCGACGCCGCGCCCGGCATCGGCGGCGGCGCGCAGATAACGTGGCAGGAGTTGGGACTCTTCGACGTAAGCACCGCGCGCGTCTCGCGCGAGGGCGTGGCGCAGCCCGACGTTACCTTCGGGCGCGGCGCACCGCGACAGACGAGGCCGCGCATGGCTTCGAGCGGCGACGGCTTCCTCACGGTCTTCCGCAGCGACATCTCCGGCGCGTCGCGCATCATGGGGCAGCACCTCGACGCGCAAGGGACGCCCATCGAGCCGGAGCCGTTCGTCATCGCCGACGGCGCGGGCAACAGTAATCCTTCGGTCGGCTTCGACGGCTCGAACTATCTCGCCGTCTGGGACGTTGCGACGCCTTCGGGCACGCAGACCTTCGGGCGCATCGTGCCCACACAAGGCACGCCCTCCGCCGAGCAGTTCTTCATCATGAACGGCGACGCGCCCGACGCGGCTGGACTCGGCGGACAGTTCCTCGTCGTCAACATCATCCAGAAGACGAGGCAGATTCGCAGAACGCAGGTCGTGCGCGTCTCCGGCGCAGGCGTTGTCAACGGCGCTCCCTTCGAGATCGAAGGCGTCTTCAACTTCGTGCCGCGCGTCGCGGCGTTCGGCAACCGTTGGCTCGCCGTATGGGAGTACCACGGCAACCACGACGGCTCGCCCGGCACTATCCACGCCGCGTTCGTCGAGCAGGACGGCACTGTGCAGACGCCCTTCACCGCCGGCGACGCAGGCAACGACGCAGCGCCGCATCTAGCCGTCGCGGGCGACACGGGACAGGCGCTCGTCGTCTGGGGAACGGGCGACATCTACGCGCGTCGAATCAATAGCGACGGCTCGTCGCCCGATGCGCCGAGCGGCGTGCCCGTCGCGTCCGCCGCGGGGCTTCAGGCGAAGCCCGCCGCCGCGTGGGACGGCAAGCAGTACGTCGTCACTTGGATTGACCAGCGCAACGAAGTCTTCCCGCAACAGTCGAAGGGCGACATCTACGCCGCGCGCGTCGCGCCCACGAACGTCCCCGTCGAAGAGATAGCCGTCGCGAACTCGCCGCTCCCCGAAGAGACCCCGTTCGTCATCTCGGCAAATGGGCTGACGGTCTTCTCATACGCGCGCTTTTACGACGACGACGCGAGCGACACCAATCATCCGCCGCTCGACGCGCATCACATCACGCTCCGCACCGCGCGCTTCGCCGCGCCCGACACGGGCGACCTGCCCGCGTCGCCCTCCGACCTCGTCGTTACGCAGGTCAACAGCGGCCCCGCCACTGGCACGGCCACGCTCGCTTGGAGCGACAACAGCAGCGACGAGTCGGGCCTCAAGGTCGAGTCCGGCGCAAGCGCGACGACGTTTAGCCAGATCAAGCTCCTGCCCGCGAACACGACGACGCTGGGCAACGTTTCCGTCGCGTCGAAGTCGCTGGGGCACTTCCGCGTGCGCGCCTTCAACGCCGCGGGCGACTCCGCTTACACGAACGTGGGCACAGCGCCCGTCGCCTTCAACGTCACGCCGAGCGAGGGCAGCGGCGGCACGTACAACTTCCCGTCCGATGTTCCCATCTCGGTCTCGGCGACCGACCCCGAAGGCGTCGCGCTCGTCGAAATCTACGCGAGCCGCGACCCACTCAATGGCGGCGCGAGCGATCCGCCCGCGCTCATCGGCGTCGCCGCGCCCGGCTCCAGCAATCAATACAACTTCACTTGGGCCGCGCCGCCGCCGGGCTACTACCACATAACCGCGAAGGCTTTCGACACCGAAGGCTCTTCGACGTTGACGTATCAGACGACCGCCTTCGTCAAGCAGGGGCCGACCGCGCTCATCACCGCCCCGACCGAAGGCTCCGTCTTCAAGCAGCCCGTTGACATCACGCTGACGGCCTCGGCGCAGGCGAACAACAACCGCTCGGACGAGCACATCGAGCGACTCGACTTCTACAACGGCACGCGCTGGATAGGTCAGGGCGTGAACACCGCATGGCAAGCCCCTTGGAGTTTCATTTGGAAGAACGCGCCCGCGGGCACGCACACCATCACGGCGCATGCGACCAGCAGTTGGGGAGACATCGGCATCAGCCCGCCCGTCCGCATCGTCGTCGAGCCGGAGACGACGCCCGACCCCGATCTTAACAACAAGCCCGCCGTCGAATTAACGTCGCCGCTCACGGGCGCGCGCTTCGCCGCGAGCGACCCCGTGACCGCGAGCGCGGGCGCGACGGACTCAGACGGCACAATCGCGCGCGTCGAGTTTCGCGCCAACGGTCAGATCGTCGAGACCGACACCTCAGAGCCTTACGAGGTCACGCTTAACCTTCCGGGCGGCACGCACAACATCACGGCTGTCGCCTTCGACAACCGCGGCGGCTCGTCCACTTCGCGCGCCGCGGAGATTACGATTGACCGCGCGGCGGGCGCGCAACTCACCTCCGCCACGTGGGACGGCCAGTCAATTTTCGGCCCAAGCGTCCTGACGCAAGCCGGCCCGCCCGTTGATAAGGAGCTTGCCGACGACTTCGACATCGTCGGCGACATTGACCGCGTCGTCGTCTCCGGCTCGCGCGGTTGGAACGCGGCGGAGTCGCCCAACATCAAGGGCGCATACGTGCGCTTCTACGCGTGGCACAGCGGCGTGCCCGGCGCTTTGCAGGATGAGACCTTCCTCGCAGCGGGCGACGCCGGTCTCGGCTTCGACACGAAGAGCGCGGGCGTCTTCGACATCAAGCTCCCGCACTCGTTCCGCGCGAGCGGCAAGCACTTCGTCTCGGTTCAGCTTCTGGTCGAAGGATATTCCGGCTACTGGTACTGGTTGAGCGCGCGCACGGGCACGCCGCAGAACGCGCCCGTGAAGATGCGCAACAACTACGCGGGCGGCGCGTGGGGAGCCGTCACGCAGCCCACGGGCGCGGTCAACGCCGACGCAGTCATCTCGCTCTACGGCACGCTCAACAGCCCCCCTTCTATCAACGCCGTCTCGCCGCAAACCGTCGAGCGCAGCGGCTGGATAACCGTCACGGGCACGAACTTCGGCGCGACACAAGGGGCGGGCCGCCTGCTCATTGATAAGATGAGCGCAATCGTCGTCAAGTGGACGGCCACGGAGATTGTCGGCTACGTGCCGGAGGCGACGCGCCTCGGCTCGGTCGCGGTCGAGGTCGCAGGCCCTTCGGGCGCGAGCAACCCCGCGGGCATCAACGTCACCGAGCGACAGCCCGTCGGACGCATACGCTGGCAGGCGAAGTACCTCGGCGACTACTTCACGTACCGCCCCGCGGTAGCCCCCGCGGGCAGCCCCGAAGCAGGCTCGGTCTACGCGCAGATTGAAGGTCTCGTTTACGCTTGGTCGCCTTCGGGCGCGCTCAAGTGGGTCGCGCGCGCGGGCGGCTCTGGGCAGATTTCGGTCGGGCCGGACGGCACCGTCTACGTCGGCGGTCAGGAGCAGCCGGGCGGCGTGGGCACGCCCTTGCGCGCCGCGCTCGTCGCGCTCAACGGCAAGGACGGGAGCCAGAAGTGGAAGGTCGTTGACGCATCGTCGAGCGACGGCATCTACGCAGGGCCGAACGTCGGGCCTGACGGCAAGGTCTACATAGTCTTTAGCCCCGGCCAGTACAACACCGCGGCCTTCAACGCGGACGGCACGCTCGCTTGGTCTAAGAACGATCAGCTCGCGTCGTTCCTCTCCGGCAACGCGCGCGAGATAGCCTTCAGCAGCCAGCTATCGCGTCTCTACTTCAACGCAGGCTCGCCGCTCATCGCCTACGACTTTGCGGGAACGCGCATCTGGTCAATCAACAACGGAACAGCCGACAAGCCCGCCGTCGGCACGGATGAGAATCTTCGTATACGCAATTCGAGCTACAGCTCGACGAACGGCGCAAACGTTTACACCTTCCCAGCCTTTGGGCAGGGGCCGAACTATCCCGCGACCGCCGGGCCGGACAACACGCACTACGTCATCAACAACTTCTACCGCCTCTACGCCATAGGCTCCGACGGCACGGAGAAGTGGCACTACGACGACAAGGACTTCGACGACACGTTCGGCTCCTTGAGCGATCCGAACGTCAGCCCTTCAAACAGCTTCGTCCTGATGGGCGCGCGCTCCTTCGGCAAGTCCGGCTACTTCGTCGCGGTTGATCCGGCGACGGGCCTGCGGTCTTGGCGGCAGCTCTTGCCCGACGAGCAGGGCTTTAACGAGTACGGACAGATCGCGCCCTTCCCCAAGTTCGCTTTCGACGCCGACGGCTCGACCGCGTACACGGCGGGCGACGTTCTCGGCGACGGCGACTCGCGCTTTCAGGGCACGCGCTACGGCTTCTTCTACGCGCTCAACACGACGCCCGGCAACGTCTTGATCAACCAGCCGCCCAAGACGACGCTCGTCGGCCCGCTGCCGAACTCAAACGTCGGCGGGGGCGTGACCATCAAGGTCGCGGCCACCGTTGAGGACGACGGCGCGATAGACCGCGTCGAGTTCTTCTACAACCACAACGGCACGACGACGAAGATCGGCACGGACATGGGCGCGGACGCGGCGACGGGGCAGTATCAGGCGGAGTTCACGCCGACGGACACGGGCGTCTACGGCGTCTTCGCCGTCGCATACGATACGGGCGGACTTCGCGGCGACTCGAAGATCAACGGCGTCGTCGTCAACAACGCAGCGCCCGCCGTCAGTTGGGTGAGTCCCACGAACGAGCAGATAATCGCGTCGCCGCCCGCGAGCCTCGCGCTCAAGGCGAACGCCACCGACCGCGACGGCACTGTCGTGCAGGTCGAGTTCTACACGAGCGCGACCGGCCACCTCGCCGACGACACCAGCGCGGACGACGACGGCAACTTCGAGGTCGTGTGGACGAACCCGCCCGCGGGCACGCACACGCTGACCGCGCATGCGACGGACAATTCCGGCGCACGAAACAGCTCGACCATCAGCATCACCATCAACGCGTCTGCGACGCCCACGCCGACGCCCACGCCCGCGCCCACGCCGACTCCTGTGGGACAGCCGCCGACCGTCCAGATAACGAGTCCGGCGGACGGCTCGGCGTTCACGCCGGGCACGAACGTGACCGTGACGGCTGACGCTTCGGACGCGGACGGAACAATCGCGCGCGTCGAGTTCTATCGAGGCTTCAACGACGAGCTGATAAGCACGGACTTCAACGCGCCCTACACGGCGCAGGTCTCTTCTTCCAGCCCGACGCCGTTCGACGTTTACGCGGTCGCCGTTGACAACGGCGGCAACCGCAAAACGTCTGCCACCGTCCGAATCTTCTTCCAGCACCCGGACACAGACCCGCAGGGGCAGCTCACCATCGGCGGGCGCATACGCCACCAGCAGAGCGCGCCGGGCAACGAAATCTTCCTGCCGAACGCGCTCGTCAAGCTGAGCCTGAACGGTCAGTTCGTCAAGGCGACGCTGACTGACGCGGGCGGCAACTTCCTCTTCGACCATCTCTCGTTCGGCGGTCGTTATCAGTTGACGCCGGCTGAGCCGGGCTACACGTTCTTCCCGCCCGGAGTCACTTGGGAAGGTCTCATCAGGAACGAGACGTGGGACTTCGTCGCCGCTGGCCCGCTCCCGCCGGGCGTCGAGCCGCCTCCGGGCGCGACCGCCGTCGCTTGGCAGAAGCCCTTCGACGGCCCGCAGCGCCTCGCCGACTTCGACCCGAACGTCACGGTTGACGCCGAAGGGAACACCTACGTCGCCGCGACTTCCGGCTCGTTCACGACGGGCGACACGGACATCTCGACGATCAAGTACAGCCCCGCGGGCGAGCAGCTCTGGGCCGCCTCGTTCGCAGGCCCCGGCAATTTCAAGGACTGGGCCAACGACATCAAGACCGACGCCGCGGGCAACGTCTACGTCACGGGCGTCTCGTGGGCGGGCGCGTTCGCAGGCTCCGAGTACGACATCGTCACGATCAAGTACGACGCGAGCGGCAACCAGAAGTGGGCGAAGTTCTACAACGGCCCCATAGGCCATTGGGACTTCGGCTACGCGCTCGCGCTCGACTCCGAAGGCAACGTCGTCGTCGCCGGCTACTCGCAGTCGAGCAAGTCAGACGGCGCGCTCTATGACGAGTTCATCACGGTCAAGTACGACGCGGCAGGCAACGAGCTTTGGGCGCGACGCCGCTCGACGCAGCAGATAAGCGACGAAGCGTACAGCCTCGCCATAGACGCGGGCGGCAACATCTACGTCGCAGGCTCGGCCTACGCCACGACGAACGGCGCGACGACGAAAGACATCGTCACCGTCAAGTACAACGCGGCGGGCACGGAGCAGTGGGCCTCGCGCTTCACAAGCTCGCCCGGCGGCCCCGTCGGCATACAGCCCTTGCCGAACAATCCCGTCTCAAGCGAGGCGGGCGGCATCAAGCTGGATTCGTCGGGCAACGTATACGTCTTCGGCGCGAGCGACACAGGCTCGACCGAGACCGACTACCTGCTCCTCAAATACAACCCCGCGACGGGCGCGATTCTTTGGAATCGCAACTGGTCGGGCGCGTCGTCCGACTACCCGCGCGACATGGCGATTGACGCGGGCGGCAACGTCTACCTCACGGGCGAGAGCTGGGACGGCGAGTATAACTCGGCCACCTCGTCCGAGACTTGGGACGTTGCGACCGTTAAGTTCAACGGCGCGGGCGACCTTCAGTGGGCGCGCGTCTACCGCGGCTTCCCCGGCAAGATTGACGGCGGTCGCACGCTCGCGCTCGACCCGTCGGGCAACCTCTACGTCGGCGGCTATTCCGAAGGCTTCGTCAACGGCGACACCATCGTCGTCAAGTACCAACCGGACGGGACGGAGGCTTGGGTCTTCCGCTATGACAACCCGGAGCATACGAACGACAGCCTCAACGACATGGCCGCCGACTCCGCGGGCAACATCTATCTCGCGGGGCAGGCCACACTCACGAACGCGAGCGGAAAGCAGACCGCAGACCTCTTGACGGTTAAGCTCGCGGCCTCGACGGCGAATCTGAACTCGCCGCCCGAAGTCACGACCAACGTCGGGCCGACCACCTCCGGCAACCCCGCGACGAAGGACGGCGGCTTCGCTGCGAGCGGCAACCCCGCATCGAACGACGAGCCGGGCGCGGCCATCGCGGGCCGCCACGTCACGATCAGCGCGGAGGCCAGCGACCGCGACGGCACGGTCGCTCGCGTTGACTTCTACGACGGCGCGACGCACCTCGGCTTCGACGACACAGCGCCCTACAGCTTCCAGTGGGACGACCCGTCGCTAGGCGCGCACGCGGTCGTCGTCTCGGCCACCGACAACCTCGGCGCGACGCGCTCCTCCGCGACCGTCACCGTCACGATCACGGATGAGCCGACTCCGACTCCCACACCGACTCCAACACCAACGCCGACGCCGACCCCTGAGCCGACGCCGACGCCAACACCTGTGCCGACACCGGCTCCGACGCCGCAGCCTACGCCAACTCCTGAGCCGACTCCAACGCCGACGCCGACTCCCGCACCGACGCCGAGTCCGACGCCTGCGCCTACTCCGAGTCCGACACCAACTCCTGCGCCGACGCCTGCGCCCACTCCCGTACCGGGGACTGTCTCGTTGAGCGGTCGTGCGACCGAGGACGGCAGCGCGATGGCCGGCATCACCTTAACGCTCTCCGGCGACGCGACCGCGGTCACGCAGACGGACGCCGACGGCAACTACTCTTTCCCGAACCTTCAACCGGGCGGCAGCTACACGGTCATCGCATCGAAGCCCGGTTGGAAGTTCGCGCCTGAGAGCCAGACCTTCATCAACTACTCCGTCAGCCGCGCGGCCAACTTCTCGGCCTCGCCCGTCGGCAACGACGTAGTCACGACGCCCGACACCGTGGCCCGCTTTATAGACATGGGCGAGTCGTGCCTAGAGTGCGCCGTGCCGGGCGGAAACCCGATTGACAACAGCACCTACTTCGTCATCAACAACTACCTAGACTTCCTCGGTCGCGGCCCCGACACTCCGGGTCTGCGCTTCTGGGCCGGACAGATAGACGCCTGCGGCACGAACGCGCAGTGCCGCGAGGTCA
>DASQLL010000551.1:0-6585 GCA_035630035.1 Pyrinomonadaceae bacterium
GGTCTCACGCGCACTCACACGACTCCAACACGACGGCCTCATCCGGCTCGAAGGCCGCCGCCTCACCGTCCCCGACGAAAAAGCGCTCGCCGCCTTCGCCGGAGAGGAGGAACGGTAGGCAAGGGGCAGGAAGCAGGGGCAGGAGGCAGGTACGGAAGCAGCCATCGTAGTGCTCTCTGTTATGACGCTCAGATTTGAAATCTCAAGTTTGAAGTCAAAGCGAGATTCCCTGCCGTCTGCTCCTGCCTCCTGCTCCTGCCGTCTGCTTACTGCCTTCTGCCTTCTTCCATCTCCACGGCGCGCGGGAACAGTACGTTGTTTTCGAGGTGGATGTGCTGGTGCAAATCCTTCTCGAACTCTTCGAGCGCGCGGTAGAGCGTCTGGTAGCTGATGCAGGCATCTTCGGGCGCGGCGTAGTCGGCGGTCACGGCGCGCAGCTCGCGCAGGATGTCGCCTGCCGTGTCGTGCTCAAGCATCATCATGCGGACGGGGTTGCCCACCGTCCCGAACGGAGCGTAAGGCTTGGGAAGCCCTGACACCGCGGCCTGCTCCATCTGCTTGACGTAAGGGAAGAGAATCATCTCCTCCTTGAACATGTGCGGACGCAGGTCGTCGCAGAGCTGCTGGAAGAGCGCGCGGACGCGCAGCATCTCCGGGTGATTCATTCCATGCTTTGACTCGACCTTCGCGGCGAGCGCGGTGATGCGCTCCATCTCATCGCGCGTGAACGTGTGGTGCTTGTCGAGTATGTAGTCAATCAGCTCGGCGAGCGTGCCCGACTGCAAGCCCGCCGGCACGTCGCCCGCGAAGCTGCCCGCCTGTTCGAGCAGGCGCTTGACCTCCCCGACCTCCACGCCCGCCACGGCGCAAGCGTCCGCGAGCGAGCGGCCCCCGCCGCAGCAGTAATCAATCTTCAATTTCTCGAACACGCGCGTGGCGTTCGGCGTCTCGACCGCGTATTCGCGAACTGTCTTATCGGCGCATAAAGTCATTTAAGTTACTCCTCCCTTTCGCGCTCCATTCTGAGGCCAGAGCAATATCGGCGCAGTGACTTAAGTCACGGGTGAAAAATTTTGTCGGGCCGGGCATTCGTGAGCCGAAGTGGCGCACAACGACCGGGCCTCCCGAGGCACGGCGGTTGCACCTTCCGTGCCTCGTTGACACCGCGCGCGAGCCGATGCCGCGAGGCTTGATGCCGCGGGCGGGGAAATTCAGGCGAAATTTGAAATCGCGGCAGATGAATCGCTGGGCGCGGACGAACCAGAGAGCCGCGAGTGGTTAAAGCGAGTGGGGATTATTCCACAGCCTTGAGAAGAAAAATTCGCAGGGTCTTTGCCCTTAGAGAAATAAGGCGAAGAAGAAAAAAAGATCATGATCGAGACCGCAAACGAGCTTCTGAAAAAGTACGACGTGCCCGGCCCGCGCTACACGAGCTACCCGACGATTCTTCACTGGGACGCAAACCCCACGGCGCAGGAATGGATCGAGTCGGTCGCGCGCGGCCTCGACGAGACTGAACGACTCGGCGAGGGCGCAGCCGTCTACGTTCACATCCCCTTCTGCCGCTCGCTCTGCACCTACTGCGGCTGCAATTCGCGCATCACGCAGAGCCGGACGGTCGGCGACCCTTACGTGAACGCGGTTCTCAAAGAGTGGGAGCTTTACATTCAGGCGCTCGACCGCAAGAGTCCGATACCGCTCGCCGAGATGCACCTCGGCGGAGGCACGCCGACTTTCCTCTCACCCGCCGAGCTTGAGCGCATGATAGGCGGCATACTCCGCGACGTGCGGCGCACGCGTGACTCCGAGTTCTCCGTCGAGTCCGACCCGCGCGTCACGACGCGCGAGCATCTCGACACGCTCGCGCGTCTGGGCTTTACGCGCCTCAGCCTCGGCATACAGGACTTCGACCCGCGCGTGCAGCAGGCCGTCAACCGCATACAGACCGAGGATCAAGTGCGCGCCGTCACCGAGCAGGCGCGCGACGCGGGCTTCACGAGCATCAACTACGACCTCATCTACGGCCTCCCGTTCCAGACGATGCAAAGCATCGAGCTGACCATAGACGCCGTGCGCCGCCTGCGCCCCGACCGTATAGCCTTCTACGCATACGCGCACGTCCCTTGGTTCAAGCCCGGACAGCGCCACTTCACCGAACGAGACCTTCCGCGCGGCGACGAAAAGCGCGCGCTGTACGAGCTGGGCCGCGCGATGCTCGAAGAGGCGGGCTATCGAGAGATCGGCATGGATCACTTCGCGCTTGAGACCGACTCGCTCCTGCACGCCGCGCGAAGCGGGCGTATGCACCGCAACTTCATGGGCTACACCTCGCGCCGCGTCGCGCCGCTCATCGGCCTCGGAGTCTCCTCTATAAGCGACTCTTGGGTCGCCTTCGTGCAGAACGAAAAGGTCGTCGAGACCTATCAGGAGCGCGTTGGCCGCGGCGAGCTTCCCGTCATCCGCGGCCACAGGCTGACTCGCGAAGACCTCGTGCTGCGCCGCCACATCCTGAACCTGATGACGCGCTTTCGTACCGACTGGTCAACGCCCGACACATACACTTCGTTTCTCGACACGGTCGCGGGCCGACTCAAAGAGCCAATAAGTGACGGCCTCGCCCGCCTCGGCGACTCGCGCTGCGAGGTGACGGACGCGGGGCATCCGTTTCTGCGCAACATCTGCATGGCCTTCGACGCGCGCATCGAGCGACAAGCAGACGCCTCGCGCCAGTTCAGCAGAACGGTTTAATAAAAATGAAGACAGGAATCGCGCTACTCAATTTCGGCGGCCCGTGGACGCTCGGCGACGTGAAGCCGTTTCTCTATCGTCTTTTCGCCAACCCGTCGGTGCTGGTTGGCGTGCCCAGCCCTTTGCGGCAGCTCATCGCCTTCGCCATCGCGCAGGCGAAGGGGCCTTCGTCAATCGAGAGCTACAAATTGATCGGCGGCGGCTCGCCGCAGCTCGCTTGGACGCAGGAGCAGGCATCTGGCCTGCGCCGTCTGTTGAGCGGCAACGGAAGCGGCAATGGGAATGGAAAAGGCTACGTGCGTGACGAAGTACGCATCGAGATTGGGATGCGTAGCGCCGAGCCTTCAATCGAATGTGCGCTCCGCAAGTTGAAAGAATGGGGCGCGGATCGCCTTGTCATGCTTCCGCTCTTCCCGCAGTTCTCTACGACGACGACGGGGACTTGTCTTGAGGAGGCGCGCGACGCGCTCAGGCGTCTGCGCTGGTCGCCCCTCATGCACGAGGTCAGAAATTGGCCCGACCACCCTGCATACGCCGCGCTGCTGCGCCGCACCGTGGACGAGGCCATCGAGCAGGCCGAGCGCGACCGCGGGGTGTCGGACGGCGTGATCCACGTCCTCTTCTCAGCGCACTCGCTTCCTTTGAAGATAGTCGAGCGCGGCGACCCGTACCCGACAGATGTAAGGCGCACGGTCAAGGCCGTGGCCGAAGGTCTCCAGCACCCGTGGTCGCTCTGCTACCAGTCGCGCAACGGCAAGATGCCGTGGCTCCAGCCCTACACGGAGGACGAGCTGAGCCGCTTGGGGCGCGAGGGCGTGCGGCGCATCGTCGTAGTCCCCTTGAGCTTCGTCAGCGATCACATCGAGACGCTCTACGAACTCGACATGCTCTACCGCAGACAGGCGCACAGGGAAGGCATCACACACTACTACCGGGCGCGCGCCTTCAACGGCGACCCGGAGTTCCCCGCCGTCCTGCGCTCGATACTGAAAGAGGCAAACGTATGATCGGAACCTTCGACGAGACGAGGCGCGAGGCGACCGTCGTCGGCGCGGGCATCGCCGGGATGCTCGCGGCCTACGCCCTCGACAAGAAGGGCTATAAAGTCACGCTGCTCGAAGAGCGTGAGCGCGCAGGCGGGCTGATCCAGACCGTTCACACGGAGTACGGCATGGCCGAGCGTGCGGCCCACTCGCTGCTCGCGTCGCCGCCGGTCGTCGAGTTCTGCCGCGAGCTGGGAGTCGAGCTTGCCGAAATCCGTCCAGACTCCCGCTCTCGGTTCATAGTGCGCGACGGAAGGCTCAGAAAGTTTCCGCTCGGCGTGGGCGAGACCATTGGTGTGCTCGGTCGCGCGGCGTTCGCGCGCGCGGTCGCGTGCGAGGACTCGGTCAATCTCGACTTGTGGGGGCGCACACACCTCGGCGACGCGGCGGTGGATTATCTTCTGACGCCGTTCGTCCGCGGCATCTACGGCGCGCAGCCCGCCGAGTTGGGCGTCGAGGCCGCCTTCCCGATGCTCTCAGTCGCGCCGGGGCAGACGCTCCTCGGCGCGGCGCTCGGCAAAGCGCTCACACGCCGCCCGAAGAACGGCAACGGGAGCGGCGCGTCAAGCGACCACGCGAACGGTAAAGAACGAAAGCGTATGGTCGCGCCGCGCTTCGGCATGGGCGACCTGACGGCGCGGCTCGAAGAACATCTTGAGGAGAGGCTGGGCGCGCGCTTCCGAAGGGGCGTCCGCGTCGAAGAAATGCCCGAAGCGCCGAACGTCGTAGTCGCGACTCCTGCACAGGCAGCGGCGGGGCTGCTCGCGGCCTCAGCGCCTGACCTCAGCCGCGCTCTCCTCGGGGTCAGGTACACGCCCATCGTCTCGGTCACGGCATTCTATCCCGTGAGCGCGCTCAAGCTTCCCGTGAAAGGCGTCGGCGCGCTCGTGCCCGAAAAGGAAGGGCGCAAGTCTCTGGGCATCCTCTTCACCTCCAGTTCGTTCGAGGGGCGCGTCAGCGAAGAATCGCGTTACGCCTCCTTCACAGTGCTGCTCGGCGGCACTTCACCGCCCTATTGGGCGGACGCCACGGACTCGGAGATCGAGGAGGCCGTGCGCGAGGAACTCGGAGCGCTCCTCGGCGTGCGCGGCGAGCCGGCGCGGCGCGTCATCAGCCGCTGGCAGCGCGCCATCCCGCAATACTCCGTCACGCTCCCTGCGGTCTGGCGTTTGGCGCGCGAAACTTGGTGCGCCGCGCCTGGCCACATCCTGTGCGGGAACTACACGGGGCAGGTCAGTCTTCGCGGGATGATCGAGCGGGCCGTGCAAATCGGATAAGTCGAGCGCGCATGCTGCTCCGACTGTTGCTATCCAAGTATTAAATAAATATACGCGGACAAGACCTGCGCTCGGGATTGTGGAACGATTCGGGAACGATTTTTTCTCTCACCTTGCCTCTTTGTGTCTCCTCTTGCTTCCCCGTATGATGGCTGCAA
Source organism: Pyrinomonadaceae bacterium (assembly GCA_035630035.1). Classification (GTDB taxonomy): domain Bacteria; phylum Acidobacteriota; class Blastocatellia; order Pyrinomonadales; family Pyrinomonadaceae; genus QHXN01. The sequence goes on from DASQLL010000551.1 coordinate 5,227, forward strand.
CCTTATTGTTTTGTAGGTTCGTGCGTCATTCCGCGTCTTGGCTCCACCCTGTGGCGCGGATGACGCGCATCCGCTAACCACGACACTCTGCTTTCGGTGTTGTGCTGCGAGCGAAACCAAATCTTGCTTCGTCAACTAAAATTTGGTGGTATAACGTTACGCATATAAGGATGTTATGCGGAACTGAATTCCGCTCACATGGTAGTTAGGCCGTTAGTTCCTTTATATGGCCGCTCAAATGCTTGACCATGAATAGCGTTTTACATAATCTACGTAAACGATAAGTTTGCTTGGAGGAAGCATGGCTAAAAAATCTACTCACGTAGTCCCAGACCCAAACGGTGGGTGGAGTGTGAAGAAAGGGGGGGCTTCACGTGCATCAAAGCGCTTTGGCAACCAGCGGGATGCAATTACGTATGCAAGAAACATAAGTAGGAATGAAGGGGCAGAGTTTGTGATCCACAGGCAGGATGGCACTATCCGCAGCAAGGAATCTTATGCCCGCGACCCATCCCCCTCGCGGGATACTAACCAATAAGCTGCTGAGATAGCATGACAAATCAAGTTAAAAGGGAGTTTGAGAAGAACGTATTCATCAATTGTCCCTTTGATCCTGAATATTATCCTTTGCTGAGACCGCTTCTGTTCACGATAGTCTATCTCGGTTTTAATCCAAAGATTGCGCTTGAAAGATCAGATTCTGGAGAGCAGAGGATCGATAAAATTTGTGAGCTAATCAAGAAATCAAAATACAGCATTCATGATTTGTTCAGATTAAAATCAAAGAAAAGGGGTGAATTCTACAGACTCAATATGCCTTTTGAATTAGGCGTTGATTATGGGTCTCGGCGGTTTGCGTTGAATTACCTTAAGAGGAAAAAGTATCTCATTTTGGAGAAAGGCACATTTGACTACAGAAAAGCTCTTTCCGATATATCAGGAGTAGATATAAAGAATCACAACAATAAACCAGCGAAGGTAGTTCAAGCTATTCGAAATTGGTTTGTTGAAACGGTTGATTTAAAGAACGTAGCAGGGCCTACAGCTATTTGGTATAAGTTCAATGATTTCACTTCTGATTTCTACACCCGAAGAAAGAACGAAGGTTTTTCTGACGAAGACCTCGATATGATGCCTGTTCGAGAGTACATTAACTTTATTAGAAGATGGCTTCGGGCTAATACTATCCCAACCTGAATAATTCACTCTGGCAACGGCCTAACAAGCTAACTGAGGGTGACGTGTCAAGTGTTTTCTTGACCTCATGCCGTCGCCGGGACTAATGCCGACCCCTTCCTCCGCAAGCATTCAACGTATCTGGCCTCGTCATATTTCGTCCGCGTCTGCCAGCACTTCCAG
>DASQLL010000552.1:0-8078 GCA_035630035.1 Pyrinomonadaceae bacterium
GGGATTGGCAAATCGGGCGCGGCGAGTGCGACGCGCGCCGCGCGAAGGGCCGAGACTTCGGAGGGCGCGCTCAGATGCCGGCGCAAGTTTCTCGGATACTTCCCCGGCGGTTTCAAAGACGAGACGTACATCGCCTGGGAGCGCGAGTACAAGTGGGAGACGCACGAGCGTTGGGAGGAGGCTCTCGGCCACGACGAGTTTCGCCGCTTGCTCAGGCGCGCGGAGTTCGACGAGATAGCGAGCCGCGCGGTTCGCGTCGAGCAGCGCTCGCGCCACAGCATGCTCTTCTCGTTCGAGAAGATGGCGCTGCGCGACGCCGTGAAGTCGCCCGCGGGCGCGCGCACGTTCGCCGAAGGGCTTTACGATTTCCTGCACGGCGCGGGAGGCGCACAGCAGAGGTTCGAGCGCTGGCGTGATGTGGTCGCCGCGCTGCCGCGAAAACAGACGCGCGTTCTCACTTGGCCGCTCGTCACGGTCTTCGGCTTCATCGCGCGGCCCGAAGAGCACATCTTCCTAAAGCCGAACGTCACGCGCACGGCGGCGCGCGAGTACGGCTTCGACCTACGCTACAAGTCGCGCCCCTCTTGGGAAACTTACGCGAGCTTCTTAGAGTTCGCCGAGACGATTCGGCGCGACACGAGAGACCTCAGGCCGCGCGACATGATAGACATACAGTCGTTCATCTGGGTTCAGGGGTCTGACGAATACACGGAGGAGTGACCGACGTTTGCGGTGCCGGTCGCTTGTGTGAGAGGCGTGAGGATAGACAGACGCTCGATAACTACGACGCTGCTGCGTAGCGCGCGACTCCTTTGTCCCGTCTGCGGCTCGGCGTCGGTCTTTCAAACGCCTTTCAGAGTCAGACATCACTGCCCCACGTGCCGCGCACTATTCCAACGCGAGGAAGGATTCTTCGTAGGCGCGATCATGATCAACGTGGTCACGACGGAGTTTGCCGTGATGGTCGCCGCCGCGCTCTGCCTGCTCGCGTTCGGCTTGAGCGGCGCGCTCACCTTGCCCTTGCTTTTGGTCGTCGCGCTCCTGTTCCCCGTCGCCTTCTACCACCATAGTTGGAGCCTCTGGCTCGGCACAGACCACCTCATCGAGACGCTGCCAAAGCACGCGGGGCGCGACCCTGCTTGAACTAGAACACTTTTCACTTGAGTGTGAGGCAAGGGAAGTTCACCGCAGAGGCGCAGAGAGCGCAGAGTTCACGCAGAGAGTTGAACTTTTCTCTGCGTGAACTCCGCGTCCTCTGCGCCTCTGCGGTGAGTTCTACTCGCCTGACCCTCAAGCGAAAAGAGATATAGGGCGCTTTTCTTGAGTATCGAGTAGGTTGGATTAACGACAGCGCTTTACGAGACGAGAAGCACGCACGCGCCGCGCACCGCGTCGTGCTTGAGTGCGAAGAGGGCTTCGTTAGCCTCTTCGAGCGGGAAGGTCTGGACGTGCGTGCGGACGCCGGAGAGCGCGGCCTCTTCCAAAAATGCGCGCCCGTCCTCGCGCGTGTTGTTGGCGACGCTTCGCACAACGCGCTCGCCGTAGATTAGCGCGTAAGGCAGCGATGGGATGTCGCTCATGTGTATGCCGCCCGTGACTAACGCGCCGCCCTTGTCTAAAGATTTCAAAGCGGCTGGGACAAGCTCGCCCGCGGGCGCGAAGATGAGCGCGGCGTCCAGCCTTGCGGGCGGCTCTTCGTCTGCGCCGCCAACCCACGTTGCGCCAAGCTCGGAGGCGAGAGCCTGATGACGCTCGCGGTCGCGCGTCATCACGAAGACTTCCGCGCCGCGCGAGCGCGCAATCTGAATCGCGACGTGGCCCGCCGCGCCGAAGCCGTAGATGCCTAAGCGCGCGCCCGCCCAAGTTTGCAATCCCGTTAGACGAAGCGCGCGATAGCCGATTATCCCCGCGCACAGAAGCGGCGCGGCCTGCACGTCGTCGAAGCCACTGGGCAGCGCGTAGACGAAGCGCGCGTCCGCCGCTACGAACTCGGCGTATCCGCCGTCGCGCGTCCATCCCGTAAACTCCGCGCGCTCGCAAAGGTTCTCTCTTCCCCCGCGGCAGAAGCGGCACTCGCCGCAAGTCCGGCCCAGCCACGCCAGCCCGACGCGATCCCCGACGTTGAACGCTTCCGCACCCGCGCCTATCGCAGCCACACGACCGACGACCTGATGGCCGGGTATGACGGGCGAGCGACGCGCGGGCAACTCGCCCTCGACGACGTGCAGGTCTGTCCGACACACCGCGCACGCGCTCACCTTCAAAAGCAACTCACCATCGCGGGGCACGGGCACGTCAACTTCCGAAAGCTCAAGTGGTCGCGAAGCGACGGGCGCGGGAGTTTTTAAAAGCCATGCTCTCATCAACGCGCTCCTATTTCAAAACTTTTGTGAAGCACTATTATAGCCGCGGAGCGGCATCGGAAATTAGCCGGGGGTGAGCGCGGGCGGCGCGAGCCGATAGGCGAGAGGCGTCGAAGCGTAACCCCCGGAACACCGACCAATAAGAATGACCCGCCCCGGCAGGGGCGGCGGAACGTGCGCCGCGCAATCGCATCCTTGTTGATGATGCGCGTCGTGTCCACCGCCCCTGCCGGGGCGGGTTAAATTATTGTGTGGCGCTTTCCGGGGGTTACGCTCCGATGCTCGCCTCGCGGCTCGCATCTCTGGCTCACCCCCGGCTAATTTCCGACGCCGCTGTCGCGGCTAAAGATTTCGCGTCGTCAGCCCTTGATCTGCGTGTCGCGCAGACGCGCGCCCGCGCGCCGCTCTTCCAAGACTTCCCAGTTCTCGCGGACGCGCGTGTAGATGCCGTCGGCGTCGAGTCCGTACTTGGCGAGCAGGAGTTTGGGGTCGCCGTGCGTGATGATTCGGTCGGGCACGCCCATGCGGACGACTCGCACGGTGTCGAGCAGTCCGTTCTCCTCAAGCAGCTCCATCACAGCCGAGCCGAAGCCGCCCGCCAGATATGCCTCCTCTACGGTCACTATGAGACGCTTCGTCCGCGCGAGCGCGAGCAACAACCCCGCGTCGAGCGGTTTGACGAAGCGCGCGTTGACGACCGTCGCCTCGATGCCTTCTTTCGAGAGCTGCTCGGCGGCCTGCAAGCTCGGATGGGCCATCGAGCCGTATGCGATGATCGCGACCTCGCCGCCGTCTCTTAAAAGCTCGGCCTTGCCTATCTCAACGAGTTGCGGCGCGCGCGAGATGTCCGCGCCGACGCCGCCTCCGCGCGGGTAGCGCATCGCGGCGGGCCCCGTGTGCTCGATCATCGTGTAGAGCATGTCGCGCATCTCGCCCTCGTCCTTCGGAGCCATCGCGATCATGTTCGGGACGCCGCGCAGGTACGCGATGTCTAAGAGGCCGTGGTGCGTCGGGCCGTCGCCGCCGACGATGCCAGCTCTGTCCATGCAGAATTTGACGTTCAGGTTTTGCAGGCAAACGTCGTGGACGATCTGATCGAAGGCGCGCTGTAAGAACGTAGAGTAGATCGCGCAGACGGGCTTCAGGCCCTCGGTTGACATGCCCGCGGCGAACGTCACGCAGTGCTGCTCGGCGATGCCTACGTCGAACGAGCGCTCCGGAAATTTTTCGAGAATCTTGTCAACGCCCGTGCCGTCGGGCATCGCCGCCGTGAGCGCGACTATCTTCGAGTCCTTCGCCATCAGCTCGCACATGGTCTGTCCGAAGACCGCCGTGTACTGCGGGTGCGAGGGCTTCGAGGCCTTGACGGGCGTGCCCGTCTTGAGATCGAAAGCCCCGGTCGCGTGCCAAGCGTAATAGTTCTTCTCGCGCGCCGGATAGCCTTTCCCTTTTTGCGTGAGCGCGTGGACGATGACGGGGCCGTCCTTTATGTGCTTGGCCTCTTCGAGCGCGCGAACTAAAGCGCGCGGGTTGTGCCCGTCAACGTAGCCTATGTACTTGAAGCCAAGCTCGTGGACGAGCGCGCCCGGCAAGACGGCTGCGGCGATTGCGTCCTTGACGGTCTTCGCGGCCTGATACAGACGCTCGCCGAACGAAGGGATGTCGTGCAGAAGGTCGCCCACCTCGTCCTTGAAGCGATGATACCCTTGCGCCTCGCGTATGCGGTTCAGATATCCCGTGAGCGCGCCGACCGCCGGGGCGATGGACATCTCGTTGTCGTTGAGAAGAACTATGAGGCGCGTCTTGAGGTGGCCCGTCTGGTTGACCGCTTCCATCGCCATGCCGCCCGCGAGTGACGAGTCGCCGATGACCGCGACGACGTGATGATCCTCGCCCTTCTCGTCGCGCGCCGCGGCCATGCCGAGCGCAGCCGAGAGCGAAGTCGAGGCGTGGCCCGCGCCGAACGTGTCGAACTCCGACTCGTCGCGCCGCAGAAAGCCGGAGAGTCCGCCGTACTGCTTGATCGTCGGCAACAATTCGCGCCTTCCCGTCAGAATCTTGTGCGCGTATGCCTGATGGCCCACGTCCCAGACGAGTCGGTCGCGCGGCGTGTCGAACGCGTAGTGCAGCGCGACGGCCAGCTCGACCGCGCCTAAGGACGCGCCCGTGTGGCCGCCCACGCGCGACATCGTCTCAAGGATGTACTGACGTATTTCGTTTGCGACCTCCTGCAACTGTTCGGGGCGCAGGCGGCGCAAGTCCGCGGGCGAGTTGATCTCGTGTAGATGTTTCATCGGGCGTTTATTCTAGCGCACAAACGTTCGGAGTCAGAAGTCGTGACTCAGGAGTCTGGAGTCAAACTAAGCTCTAATGGGCGACACCTTTATCAGCTTGCGGAGCAGGCGTCAGAGTAAAGCCCAGCGTGAAGCCGTAGGCGAACGCTGGGTCAGCAACGAAATAAGAAGATCAAGCTCACGAAGTGAGCGACAGACTTTGACTTCGGACTCAAGACTTTTATCAACCAGAAGAACGAACCGCGCGTCTAAAAGTTCGGGCGCGGTTCTCCCGGTGTTTTTACCTTGTCCCGACACGCACGCGGGCGCGTCCGTCCGGTGTGAAATTCGACGGCAATTTTCGGAAGGAGTTTTTGGAAATGAAAAAAGTTCTAACCAGTGTGGCTCTGATGCTCGGTCTCGCGGCGTCCTCCGCGGTCTCCGCGCGGCAGACGACGGGCACCCCGCAAGCGCAGGGCACGCCGCAGGCCGAAGGTCAGGGCCGGCGTATGGGCCGCATGCGCGGCATGCGCGGCGGGATGCGTCGCGGAATGCGAAAGCACGGGCACGCCATGAGGGCCTTCGGCCAGCTCAACCTCAGCGACGCGCAGAAGGAGCGCATGCGCTCGATTCACGAGGGCGCGCGCGCGGGCACACAGGCCAAGCGCGAAGAGCTTCGACAGATTTTCATGACGAGGCGGCAGGGCGGCCAGCTCACGCCCGAACAGGAGGCGCGTGCCAAGCAGCTCCGCGACGAATTGCGTGAGACGCGCAAGCGCACGCGCGACGAATCGCTGGGCGTGCTGACGCCTGAGCAGCGCGCGCAGCTCGACAAGATGAAGCAGGAGCGAAAGGCTCGCCGCGAGGAGATGCGCGCTCGGCGCAAACAGATGCGCGAGGGCACGGGTCAGCAGCCCCCTCAGAACTAAAAGCCGTAAACCGTGAACCGTGAACCGTGACAAGAAAGAATGGGTCTCTTCTTGTCACGGTTCACGGTTCACGGTTTACGGCTTTTAGACTTCCAGCACGAGCTTTCCGAACTGCGCGCGGTCGTCCATCAATTCGTGCGCGCGGCGAGCCTCCGCGAGCGGCAGCGTCCTGTCCACGACGGCGCGAATTTGTCCGCGCTCGACGAACTTCAAGGCGTCCAGAAGCTCCGACTTCGACCCCATCATCGAGCCGAGCAGGTTCAGGTGACGATAGAAGACCTGACGCAAGTCCGTCCGCGCGTCGTAGCCGCTCGTCGCGCCGCACGTGACGAGCCGCCCGCCGCGCTTGAGCGAGAGTATCGAGCCGGGCCACGTCGTCGCGCCCGTGTGCTCGAAGACAACGTCCACGCCCTGCTTTCCGGTCAGCCGCCTGACCTCCTTCGGCCAGTCCTCGCGCGTGTAGTCAACTGTCTCGTCCGCGCCGAGCGCGCGCGCCTTCTCTAATTTTTCTTCCGAGCCTGCCGTCGCGATGACGCGCGCGCCGCGCAATTTCGCGACCTGAATCCCGATTGACCCGACGCCGCTCCCCGCCGCGTGTATGAGAATATCCTCACCCGGCTCAACGCGCGCGCGCGCGACGAGCATGTGCCACGCCGTGAGCAGCGTGAGCGGCAGCGCAGCGGCCTCAGTCCAGCTTAAATTTTTCGGCTTCGGGATGACGTTGACGCCGGGCGCGGCCACAAGCTCGGCGTAGCCGCCGTCGCGCCCGTAGCCGATGATGTTGTACCGCGCGCATAGATTGTCCGCGCCGCGCAGACACTCGCGGCAGTGCCCGCAAGAGACGCCCGGCTGCAAAATGACTTCGTCGCCGGCCTTCACCCAGTCAACGACCTCGCCCACCTCTCGCACAACCCCCGCCACGTCGTTCCCAAGAATGTGCGGCAGCGGAATCTCTATGCCGGGCAGGCCCACGCGCGCCCAAACGTCCAAGTGGTTCAAGGCGCACGCGCGCACTTCGACCAAGACTTCGTTCGCGCGAATCTCAGGCTCAGGCCGCTGCTCGTATTTGAGAACCTCCGGCCCGCCGTGCTCTTGGAAGACGACTGCTTTCATGCTTTGGTTTACGAGGAAGCTTCTTGTGCCGCGTCGCCGGTCTGCTGGCGCGCGTGGTAGGAGGAGCGCGTCAGGGGGCTTGACTCGACGTGACGGAAGCCAAGCTCCATTCCAACGTCGCGCCAGCGCGTGAACTCTTCGGGCGTGACGTAACGCTCGACGGGCAGGCGTCGCGCGTGCGGCTGCAAGTACTGTCCGATGGTCATGATGTCGCAACTCGCGGCGCGCAAATCTTTCATCAGCTCGACCACCTCGTCGAACGTTTCGCCCAAGCCGACCATGATGCCGCTTTTTGTGAGCATGCCGCGACGCTCGCGGTCGCGCCGTTCGGCTGCGCGGTGGAGCAGCGTCATGGACTGCGCGTAAACGGCGTCGGGCCGCACGCGCTTGTAGAGGCGCGCGATGGTTTCGGTGTTGTGGTTCAGCACGTCCGGCTCGGCGTCAAGCACCGCGTTCAGAGCCGCCTCGTCGCCGTTAAAATCGGGAATGAGAACTTCGACCTTGCAGCCGGGGTTGAGCGCGCGCACCTCTCGGATGGTCTCGGCCCAGTGCGCCGCGCCACCGTCGGCGAGGTCGTCGCGGTTGACTGATGTGATGACTGCGTGCGCGAGGTCGAGCGTCTTCACGGCCTCGGCGACGTGGCGCGGCTCTTCGGGGTCGAGCGCTAGCCCCGCGCCCTTCGAGACGGCGCAGAAGCCGCAGTGGCGCGTGCAGATGTCGCCGCCGATCATGAAGGTGGCCGTGCGGTCAGTCCAGCACTCGAAGATGTTCGGGCAGCGCGCCTCCTGACAGACGGTGTGAAGATTCAAATTCTCTATCAGCTTCAGGACGTAGTTCTGGTTCGACGGATCGCCCAGACGAATCTTCAGCCATTCGGGCTTAGGCCCGCGCGGGGGTCGTGTCGTTGCGGGGTTGTTTAGGACTCTCAGTTCGCGGCTCAAGTTTTATTGCTCCGAGATGGTTTTAATATGACGACATTTTAACACCCGCGGCTTGAAATCAGTACCGCGAGCGAGTTCGAGGCGGAAGCCCGACCGTGAGGGAGGGCGTCATTGGAAGGCAGAAGGATGAAGGCAGAAGGCGGAAGTCAATACAGCATTACTTTCATCCTTCATACTTCATACTTCTGCCTTCATCCTTTAGCTACGCCCTCCCTCACGGTCGGGCTTCCGCCTCGCAGGACTGCTCAAGCCATCGTGCCGTGGACGAAGCGCGCGAGCGCGTCCGGGTCAACGTTGCCGCCTGAGACTACGATGCCGACTCGCTTGATATCTTTCGGCAGTCTGCCAAAGAGCACGGCGGCGGCGGCGACCGCGCCCGTCGGCTCGACGAGTATCTTCATGCGGAAGATGATGAAGCGCATCGTCTCGACAATCTCTTCTTCGGTCACGGTCAAAACG
>DASQLL010000553.1:0-11745 GCA_035630035.1 Pyrinomonadaceae bacterium
AGCGCGCGAATTTCTACAGGGACAAGGGTATGCCCGCTCTCTACAAGTTCGCGCTTGGGGATTACAGGCACGGGCTGCGCCTCGACCCGTCGAACGAGGAAGCGCGCGAGAAGATGGAAGAGATTGTAAGCATATACAAGTCGCTGGGCCGTCCCGTGCCCGATAACGGCTTGGAGAATTAATTAAAGTCAGAAGTCAGAACGCTGAACGCTGAACTGAGAGACAAGTCGTTTCAGTTCAGCGTTCAGCGTTCTGACTTCTGACTTTAATTTAGCCGATCTTGACGCCGATTGCTTCGAGGAACTTGGTCGGGCGGTCGCCGCCGATCATCGCGAAGATGTAATCGTTCAGGACTGTTGCCTTGACCTCTTCGGTGCGGGCGTTTTGAAGCACGACCGAGTCGTCGTGAATCTCCTTGATGGACGTGCCGAAGAAGACTTTTATCTTGCCTTCGTCAATGCAGTCGTAGACCTGTAGCTTGTTGCCGAACTTGAGGTCGTTCTTCAGGTCGGAGCGTATGACGAGCGTCACGTCGTTGATCTCTTCGGGCGGGCGGAAGGTTATCTTGTCGCCCTGCCGCGTGGCGACCAGATCAACTGCGGCCTCGATGGCCGAGTTGCCCGCGCCGACGATGATGACGCGCTTGCGCTTGTAGGCCTCCGGGTCTGTAAGCTTGTACTTGACCTTGTCCTCGGTCACGCCGTCGCGCGTGACCTTCATCTCCTCGCCGTCTACCCTGAGCTTCATCGGCGTGCCGCGATTGCCCAAGGCGAGGACGACTCGACGCGCGTTGTATGTGACCTTCTTTTTCTCCGTGCCCTGCTCGGTCTGTACGACGAAGTAGTCGCCGTCCTCGGCCTTCTTCACGGACTTGCAGCTCTCCATCTCGTTGATCTGAACGCCGGTCTCTTTCATGATGCGCGTCCACTCTTCGAGAATCGCCTCGCGCTGCGCGCCCATGCCTTCGGGACGGACGCCGCCGCGCGGCTCCATCGTCTCCGGCTTGAAGAAGACGTACTTGTTGGCGGGGTAGGCCTCGATTGTCGCAAGCACCTTGTCCTGCTCGATGCCGACGTAAGAGAGGCCGAGCTGCTTCGCCGTGATTGCGGCGGACAGTCCAGCCGGGCCGATGCCGATGATTGCGACCTCGGTGGTCGCTTTGGGTTCGGGGGCCGTGCCGTTATGAAGCTCTTCGGCGATGGCCTTGATGCAGTCCGTGCCTTCGTTCGTCGCGTTCTTGATGAGCGGCGTGCCCGACACGTCGCCGATGATGAAGCAGCCGGGCACGTCCGTCATAAAGCGCGCGTCGCGGTTCGGAACTTTGCGCGGCGGAATCTTCTTGTTCGTGTTGACGACGATGCACGCCTTCGGGTTGACGGGGCACTCGACCTGACACGCGGTGTCTTCCATGCACTGGTCGCGCGCGATGGGCGTTGAGACGCCGTTGACGATTGCAAGCACGTCGTGCGGGCATGCGTCAACGCATGCGTGACAGCCGATGCAGCGCTCCGTTATGACGACCGGGTGCGGGTAGTTCGGGCCGTCGGGGTCGTACTTCTCCAACTGCTCTTTGGTGAGCTTGATTCTTCCGTCGTCAACTTCGGGCTTGGCGGGCAGCGGGTCTTCGAGCAGCTTGCGCGCGCGCGCTGAATCGCGGAACGCGAATGAGAGTCCCGTTACGAGGAGGAACAGCGCGATGGCCGCCCAGCCCCACCACGGCAGTCCGCCGAAGAAGCTCTTGCTGGGGTCTTTCGTGCTCAGGTTGACCGCCACGAGCAAGGCCAGAAGCGCGAGTATGACGAGTAGCTGTGCTTTCTTCATGATTTTAGAGAGTGAGCGCCGCGGCGAAATGGGGACGCGGTTGGCTCGGTTGTTTAGTGTCGGAGCTTATGGGGTCGCGCCCCGCTCGGTCGTCGCGTTTTCAGAGCCTGCGAGAAGCGAAGCGCCCCACTCGCGACGGCCCTGCGTGTGCTGGACGTGGCACGAGATGCAGTTCGGTTGATCCGAAGACAAGACCTTCTCGAACTTACCGCCGCGGTCGCCGTTGTGGCACGAGGCGCAGGTCGAGACCGGAGTCGAGCGGTCAATCGGCGAGAACGACTTGTGGCAGGACGAGCAGGATATCTCGCCCTCGCTGTTAGCGGCTACGCCCGCGGGGGCTTTGATGCGGTACAGGTGCAGCGTGTGAAACTCCATGCTGCGGCGCGTGTTCTCGGCGTCGCTCCCCGCGGGAAGTCTCTTCAAGCCTTCTTCGTTGCGCGCGACCGCGGCTTGAACTTCCTGCGACTTCTGCTGCCACTCTTCCTTCGGAATGCCCGCCCACTTCCACTTGCCGCCCACTACGGGGTAGCCGAACGTGCCCGCGTGCGGCGTTTTCGGGGTCGCGCCGTTGAAGGTCTTCGTGTTCGCGTCGTTGTGGCAGCTAAGGCACGTCTGTAGGCTCGCGACCGCGGGGCGGAACTCCGTGCCCTGATGCTCGACGTGGCAACTCGTGCAGCCGAGTCCGGCCTTTTTGTGCGCCTCCGTAATCGTCGCCGTAAAGCCCGCGGCCTGATGGCACGAGGCGCAGTTGGAATCCATGCTGGCCGTCAGCGTGTGGCACGCGGTGCATGTGCTCGCGTTCGCCTGCTTCGCAATCGGAGGCTGCGTTCGGAGCGACGCGCTGGCGTGAGCCGAAGAGATGGGCGCGGGCGTGAATGCGTGCGCGTAGACGACCGCCGCGACGACCGCGAAGACGGCGACCGCCGCGAAGCCCCAGAGGAAGATCGAGAACGGCCACGGTCGGACGAGGTCGCGCGTCGGAGTCCAGTTAAAGCGCGCCTTACCTAAAACGCGCCCCGGCTTCTGAAGTCGCAGGGGCGAGATGCGTTGCATCTTCCCGGCCTCGCGTTTGCGCTTCTCCCAAAAGACGCTGAGCGCCTGCGGCACTTCGCCGGCCTCGTTGCTCGCCTGCTGCGCGGCGACGGCTTCGGGCGCGTCGGCCTGCGGAATCTCGACGCGCCCCACGGAGTCGGCGACGTTCATCCCCACTTCGATTGTGACGCGGATGTTCAGCTCGTCCTCCGCGCGGTCGAGGTACAGGAAGAACGGCCCGATCTGGATAACGTCGCCGTCGGCGATGACCTCCGCCGACTCGATGGCGACGATGCGACCGTTCAGGGTCGTGCCGCTCGAATGGCTGAAGTTGTAGAGGTAGAAGCGCCCTTCGGCTTCGTTGATGCCGGCGTGAAGGCGCGAGACGGTCGGGTGGTTCAGCACCAGCTCGCAGCTCGGCAGGCGACCGATCTTCAGGCCGTCGGTGACGAGCGTCACCGGGTCAACGTTCAAGTCCTCGCGGGAGATGACGAATTTGCTGGTCTCAGTCTGCATACGTTAACCAACTTCGTTTTTGAAAAGCCGGCGGAGCAGTTAATTCTTCAGCGCACGGCGAAGAAGACTACCTGCACGACGTGCACGAACATCAGCGCGAGCATCAGTGATGTCGCCACAACGTGCGGGGCGAGCCAGAGCTTTAGGAGCTGGTGCAGGTAAATCAGCGAGTCCACGCGCCTGAGCGTAACGGTCGCCTCGATGGCTTCCAGAAGCAGTTGCCTCGATTCGGGGTCGAGGTTGCGCGCTTCGGTCTCGTACTCTTCACGCGCCGCGGCCAGCAGCTCGGTCAGCTCCTCACGCTTCATGTACTGGCGTATCAGATAGCGGAAAGAGAATATCTTGCCGCGCACTTTACGGCGAATGAAATCGCGAAGCGCCTCGTTGCTGCGCTGACCGATGTCCGCCAGTACCTCACGCAGTTCATCCCCGCGCGCGCGCAAATCTTCGACGAGCAGCGGCTCGCCCTCGATGCTCGTCATGATGCGCGGCACGATGAGGTAGACGATGATGCCGAAGATGCCCGTGACGATGACCGCGTCGAACGAGATCATCAGCAGCGATGTCAGCAAGCCTCCGGTCGTCTTTCCCCCGTGCAGCAGCAGCGCGATGCCCGCGACGAGTCCGAGGTAGACGTGCATCAGCATCCAGTAGCGCAGCGCGCCCGCGCGACGCCTGTAAATCTGTTTACGCATCGGGTAGGTCATCACCGCGGCGATGCCGCCCAACCCTATCAGACCGGATATCCATCGGACTGTCAGCCACGAGTTGCCGATGCGCGTGTCAATGCCGAATTTTTGAAGCCCCCAGATTATCCCTCCAGTGATGCCTATCACCAGAAGAACGCCGAGGATGTGCCAGAAGCGCGCCACGCCGTCGCGCTTGTGTATGTTGCGACCGATGGCGTGCGTCTGGTCGCGGTAGACGAGGCCGAGCCGCGTGTTGACCTCTGTGAAATACTCGCGCGGGTTGACGCGCACGAGCGCGCCCGTGGGGCAGTTCTCCTGACAGGAGAAGGCCTGCGTCTCCACCCCGGGCGGGTTGAGCTGCGTCCCCGCGCAGAGGTTGCACTTGGTCGCGAGCAGGCTGTCGGTGGCTGTGACTGGTTGCGGCGGGGTTTGTGGCGCGAGCGTTATCCAACCGCGTATCTTTTCTCCACGCGTCAGGGGCTTTGGAACTTCCGGCTTGCGCGGGATCATCGTGATCGCGTTGTAGGGGCACTGTGTCGCGCAGTCGCCGCAGCCGATGCATGTCTTCGGGTCAATGTCTATCTGCCCGTTCTCGAAGCGTCCGATTGCGCCCGTCGGGCAGCCCGTCAGGCATTCAGGGTCTTGGCAGTGCATGCAGACCGAAGGGACGAGAATCTGCTCGCTTGAAACGCCGCCGTAGTTCTTCGGTCGCTCGATGTGTATGCCGCGTCGCAGAAGCCGCGACTGCCCGTGGACTTGATGACAAGCCATCGAGCAGTTGCCGCAGCGAACGCACTTGTCCATGTCCATCACGAGCAGGTTCGTGCCGTCCACAACCCCGGTCGCGATCTCGCGCTCGGTCGCGGAGACGAGTTCCTTGTTGAGACTCGTCGAGACCTGCACGTCGTCGTCCGCCGTCGAAAAGTCTGAGAAGGTTCGGAAGACGGTGTTGCCCAACTCCTTGTCGGCGCGGAGCGGGGGCATGGCGATTTCGAGAACCTCGGTGCGCTGGAGGACGACCGCCGTGTAAGCCCAGCGTGCGTCCTTATCCACGCCTTCGAGTCCGAGGCAGTTGCCTGCGCCGAGGAAGTCAACGCCCACGTCGTCCGTCAGGCCCTCGACCAGAAGGTCGCCCATAATAGCGCCGTGGCCGAGTCCGCGAACGCGCCGAACCCAACCCGTCTTCATGAAGATGACGCGGTCAATCAGGTCGCCCTCGCGGAAAAGCACGTGGTGCTTGGCGTAGACCATGAAGCGGGCCGACTTGCCGAGCTTGTCAATCAGTTCCTGCTTGAACGCCTCGCCCGTCGCCTGCCTCACGTCAAAGAGGGTGCGGCCCAAGCCGTGCTTGCGATAGTTTGCGTCGAGTAACTGCCCGAACTGCGGAAGCTTGCGAAGCAGCCGGAGCGCGGGGCGCGTGATCTCCAGCACCTGCGTCTTCGAGTTGGGCGGGACGCGGATAGTTGCGGCGCGCGGCACGCCCGCGAGGATGGACATCTCGCCGAAGCTAATGCCCTGCGACATTTCGCCAACCTTCCGATTCTCATCGGTCTTTTTGTCGCGGATGTACACGTCGAGCTTGCCGTCAACGATGATGTAGAAGGTGTTGCCGCCCCAGTCGCCCTCGCGTATGACCTCTTCGCCCGCGTCGAATTCATAGAGGTGGACGTAAGGGCCGACCTTCTTGCCGTTGTAGTTGCGACCGTAGGCGATGACTTCAAGGTCTAACTCGTGCTCGAAGTGGCCGTCGTGCTTGTCGAGCAGGTCGGAGATGATGTCAACGCCGCGTATGGCGTCAAGCACGGTCTGGTGCTTCTTAATCTCTTTGGGCATGGTCTCTTGCGCTTGAGAAGAATCTGTTTGGAGCTTCAGAGCCTCGCGTGGAGGCGGCGAAAGACGTGACGACTTACGAAATGAGGGGGCATTATAGCACCGAGTTGCGAGTTGAAAAGCAGATATTTTTCGGGAACCGGGAGGGGCGTCCGGGCGTGTACCCAAGGCGGAAAATGGCGGGGAAGTGTATAATTTCGTCGCGTCCCGCCGCAAAGCACATGTTCTGTTGCCGGATGCGATAGATTATCTGAGTTCTGTGGTGTAAAACCGGAAGAGACCCAGCCTGTCCCAGATGAGCGCGATTGCAACCACGAACGATCTTCTCTACTCCGTCGCGTCGGGAACGCCCGCGCTTGAGTTAGGGGAACGTGTTGAGGCGCTCAGCGATCATCGTCTGCTCGAAGCGACCAAGGCGGGCAACGAGGCCGCCTTCGCCGAGTTGGTTCGCCGCTACCGCAATCAGATAACGAACTACGTCTACCGCATGACGAACGACTACGACCTCGGCGTTGACCTCGCGCAGGAGACTTTCATGCGAGTCTACGCGGCGGCGGATCGCTACCAGACGAGTTTCGCGTTCTCGACCTACATCTACCGCATCGCGACGAATCTCGCCATTAGCGAGCTTCGCCGCCGCAAACGCCGCCGCCTCATCTCGCTCACAAGCTTTTTTCAGGAGCGCGAATCACCCTCCGACTCGTTCGAGCTTGAGATGCCGGACGCGAGGCCGCTCCAAGACATTACGTTCGTCGAGGACGAGCGGCGCGCGGCTGTGGCGCGCGCGATTGCGACGCTCCCCGAAAAATACCGCGCCCCGCTCGTGCTGCGCGACGTTGAGGAGCGAAGCTACGACGAGATAGCCGCCATACTCCAGATGAACGAGGGCACAGTGAAGTCGCGCATCAACCGCGCGCGCGCATTCCTGCGCGACAAGTTGAAGGCTTACTTGTAAAGGAAGTGGGCAATGGCAGACTGCAAAGCGTTTCGTGAAGAGGTAGAAGAATCGGTCGGCGTCGAGGGCCTGAGCATCGAAGCCCGCTCGCACGCGGGCGCGTGCCCCTCGTGCGGCGAGTTCGGGCGCGAGCGCGACGCGCTGCGTCGTCTCGTCGGCGGTCTGGGGAAAGTCGAAGCGCCCGCAGACTTCGAGTTTCGCCTGCGCGCGCGCATGAAGACGTTGAAGGGGGGCGGCGGGAAATACAACTTTCTAGGTCTGAGGCTCGCGCCCGGCCTCGCTTGGGCGGCAGCCGTTAGCTTCCTCGTTGTCTCTGCCTCGCTCTACGTTTGGCAGCAGCAAAGAAGTCCCATCGGCTCGCAGCAGGCGAGCCGCGACAGCAAGCCCTTGAAGAACGCAACGGGAGTCGTTGGAGATAAGGGAAGCGCTGAAAATAGTCCCGCGATAAAAGATGTGAAGCAGGATGCCGTCCCGTTTGATGCAGTCGCGCTGGTCAAGGTTAGTGATAAACCGCGACGGATTATCTCGCGACGGCGTTTAAGAGATGCTTCGCGGATGGAGTCGAAGGTAGCAGCCCCGTCCGGCGGCTCTTCGGAGTTCAGCGTGACGGGCGCGAAAATCCTGCGTGTGAAAATTCCGTTCAGCGCGTCGCCTGAGTCGCTGCGATTCGTCGTGAGGGACGAGCGCGGCAACACGCGCCCCGTGCCTATGCGGACGGTGAGCTTCGGCTCGCAAGAGTTGGTAGCCGGCGCAAGCACGCAAACTCGCATGGCTGCAAACGACAAGGGCGGAGTCTGGTAAACAATTAATGATCAGATTGCAAGGCGGATTTTTGTATGATCGAGTGCGGGCGCTTTGGCTCGGCGTCGCGCCTGTGCTTGTCTGCCTTCTCTTGCTCTGTCCGACCGAAGTGGAAGCACAGGAAGCGACCGCGCCTGTTGCTGCTGCTCCGCAGGCGCAAACTCCGCCGCCGAAGCCACCGCGCCCCGGAGCGGTTCGCTCCACGACGACTCCGACGCCGCGCGCGCCGAGGGCCGCGCCGCATGCGCCCGCGGCTTCCACGCCCGGCGTGCCGCAGGCCCGCCCCGCGCAACCCGTGCCGGGCGTTGCCCCGCAAGCGCCGCTCGCCCCTTTGCCGCCGCAACAGGTCGTGACGGTCGTACATCGCCTGCGCGGTTGGAAATTGCTCGCGTGGCTCGCGGCCAGCGGCCCGCCCGGCGCTGAGCTTGACGAGCTGCCCTCAACGTCGGACACGCACACAAACATCGTCGCCGGTTACGTCTCAAACGACGGTCGCACGGTCATCGCGCGTTTGCCGCAGGCCGAGGCCGAGCTTGAATCCTTTCCGGTTCCGTCGCTGCCGCACGGATTCTTTCCGACGACAGGCGGCGCGGAAAGCGTCGAGGCCGAGTTCACGCTCGTCTTGTCGGACGACAGACGCGTCGGCGCGAAGTTCGTCGGACTCGACTCTCTAACAGGGCTGTCGCTGCTCGAAGCCTCCGAGCCGTTGTTGTCCGGCCCGGCAGTTGTCGAGCAAGGCGACACGGAAGACCCGACCGTCGGGCAGCGCGTGCGCCTCTACGCGCCCGCTCCCGTCGCCAAGCCCGCGACGCAGGCCGGCGTCGGCTACATCTATCTGAGCATTGACCAGAAGGAGGGCCGTCTGACCGAGGTCAGGCGCGGCCCTTCGGGCAAGGCCGTGCGCGTCGTTGCGCGCGCAAACGTCACGCCGGAGTGGACGGGCGCGGTCGCGGCGAACGAGCTTGGCGAAGTCGTCGGCATCGTGTCGCACAGCGGTTCGGGCGAGACGCAGATCGTGCCCGTCGCGACGATGCTGGGCGCGCGCGAGCGCGTGTTGAAGCTCCGTGGGAGCGCGCCGCAACCGTGGCTCGGCATACGCGGCGATGCTTCGTTCCATCTCAAGCTCGACAAATGGGTAAGCCTCGGCTGGAAGCCCGAGCTGGCGCTGCCGCACATACAGAACGGGCAAGGCGTTTTTCTGACGGCGGTCGTGCCCGGCACGCCCGCGGCGCTCGCCGGTCTTCGCCCCGGCGACGTGATAGCGAGCGTCGGCGCGCGCGACGTGCGGAGCGTTGAAGACCTCTCGTTCACGCTCAACGAGGCGGGCGTCGGCTCTACGATTGACTTCACGGTCTGGCGAGCATTCGAGCCTTCGCCGCTCAAGTTCTCCCTCATGCTCAAGGGCGCGCGCAACCCCGCGCTCGCGACGGCGATTGCCGAGGAGCGCGCCGGTTTCGCAACCACGCCTCAGCCGGGGCGTGTTCCTTCGGCCACGGCCTCGCTGCAAAGTCTCGGACTTCACGCCATCAGCCTGACGGCCCGCAGCGCATCGCGCCTCAACGCGAAGGGAGGACTTCTAATCGTCGCCGTCCGTCCTGAAAGCTCCGCCGCCGCGTGCGGCCTGCGCGCGGGCGACGTGATCGAAACGATCAACGGCGCGGCCTTCACGCGCCGCGATCTCAGCCGTCTGCTCTTCACCCCCGACGCGCAGCCGCTCTCGCTCGGCGTCATACGCGAAGGACGCAGGCTGACCCTCTCTCTCCCGCTGTCCGCGGGCGTCCAGCCATAGGCAAATTCTATTTGCTGGCAAGTCTTTTTTAGAGCCTGCGAAGCAGGCGGCCAGAATAAAGCCCAGCGTGAAGGCCGAAGGCCGTAACGCTGGGTTAAGAATGTTAGAAAAAGAAGCAAGCCCACGAAGTGGGCGATAGATGGTTGAGAATGCTCATCCGATGGGCTGACGCCCGCTCACGCGGGCTTGGATGTTGAATTGGTGCTGCTGACTGACCCAGCGTTACGCTGCGCTCCACGCTGGGCTTTACTCTGACGCTTGCTCCGCAAGCTAATAATAGAGACCATTGGAAGCCTCAGCAGACATTTTCCAAACCGCCGCGCATCTGTGCTAATCTTGTCTCGCCGCTCGCTCTATCAAATTACAAGAAAGCTCTCAGCGAAGCATGCTGGATGAGGCCGTTGAGTTCTACCACCAGTTACTCGAACAGAGCGACTTAGCCGAGTCTTCTCGACAGATGCTCGACGAGGGATTGGAGCGCGCCAAGCTCATCTTCGGCGGTCGTCGGCTTTCGCCATACCTGCGCCCACACTTCGTAACGGAAGACGACTTCGCGCGCGTCACGCGCATCTGCGAGACTGTCTGGAGCGCGATACAGAAGGTTAAGGATGCCGCGGTCGAGGACGAGCGGATCGTTGACGAGTTGGGGCTGACCGACATTGAGCGCGACCTCGTGAGCATTGACCCCGGTTATAAAGCCGTCTCGCCGACCGCGCGCCTCGACTCGTTTCTGACCGCCGACGCATACAGTTTCGTCGAGTTGAACGGCGAAAGCCCCGCCGGCATAGCCTACGGCGACGCGGCATACGAAATCTTCTCCGGCCTTCCGGTCATGCGACGCTTCGCGGAGCGTTACAACCTTCGGACGTTCAACGGGCGACCGCAGATGCTCGAAACGCTGCTCAGCTCGCACCGAGAGTTCGCAGGGGCGAAGCCGGAGCGCAAGCCCTCAATCGCCATCGTTGATTTGAAGGGGCTGCCGACGCAGAAGGAGTTCGAGCTTTTCAGCGAATACTTCGAGTCCGAAGGCTACCCCGCGAAAATCTGCTCGCCCGATGAGCTTGAATTTTCAAACGGGCGTTTGCGCTCAGGCGACTTCGTGATTGACATCGTCTACAAGCGGCTGCTCGTCAACGAGTATCTGCCCATCATTAACGAAGCCCCCGCGCTCCTCGAAGCCTACCGCGCGCGCGCCTTCTGCATGGTGAACAGCTTCCGCTCCAAGCTCATACACAAAAAGGCTCTGTTCGCCGTGCTGACGAACGACGTTTACGCGCACCTCTTCGACGCGGAGGAGCGCGAGGCCATACGCATGCACGTCCCCTGGACGCGCAACGTGCGCGAGGGGAAAACCGTAAAGGACGGCTCGACGATTGATCTGATACCTTTCATCAGCGAGAGCCGCGACCGCCTCGTCCTCAAGCCCAACGACGACTACGGCGGGCACGGCATCTACATCGGCTGGAGCCACGACCAGACGGGCTGGGACGAGGCCGTCCGCGCCGCCGTCGCAAACGGCGACTACGTCGCGCAGGAGCGCGTGCCGACCGCACGTGAGACGTTTCCCGCATTGCAGGACGACGGCTCGGTCGTCTTCGCCGAACAACTCGTTGACCTCGACCCGCTGCTCTTCAACGGCAAGGTCGGCTCGGCCTTCACGCGGCTGTCGTTCACGGAGCTTGCCAACGTCTCGTCGGGCGGCGGCATGGTTCCTACTTTCATCATCAGCGAGAAGAAATAGGCGTGCAGCGGTCAGCAGTTCGTAAACGTGAGGAGCTAAAGCGATGAACTTCGTCAATAGCGAAAACCCGCAGGACGAGCGACGACAGTACGAGCGTGCGCGTCTCATCATTGACGTGTTCTTTGACGGCAACGACCTGACGGGCGTCGCAAGCACGCAGGACATCAGCCCCGGCGGGCTTTACATGAACACGCAGGCCGAGATTCCCGAAGGCGCTCTGCTGTTGCTGCGCGTGCCGCTCGCCGGGCGCGACCTCATCTGCAACGGCGAGGTCGTCTACAGCAATCCGGGGCGCGGCGTGGGGGTCAACTTTCAGGGACTCTCGGAAGAAGACCGCGCCTTTTTAGAGCAGGCCATCGCTTCGCGCTGAGCGCGCGCATGGGCGGCGGCACCCGCGCGCCGCTGGAGGATTCGAGGGATGACGCCGGAAAAATTCACGCTCGGCATCGAAGAGGAGTTTCAGCTCGTTGACCCACAGACGCGCGAGTTGCGCTCGCACGTCTCCGCGATTCTCGAAGAGGGAATCGAGCTGCTGGGCGAGCAGATAAAACCTGAGATGATTCAGTCGCAG
>DASQLL010000554.1:0-4282 GCA_035630035.1 Pyrinomonadaceae bacterium
CGATTCCCCGCCGCGCTTCCCGCGCCTGCTGCGCTACGTTGCTGTTGACGACCAGTGCTACGACAAGCTCGTCTGCGAGTGCGGCGTCTCGGAAGAGCGCGCGAGCGTGGTGCGCCAGTTCGTTGACCTCGAAAGATTTCGCCCGCGCCAGACGCCGCTCCCTCCGCGCCCGCGCCGCGCCGCTGTGCTGTGCAACCACACGAAGGAGAACGAGTACCTGCGCGCGGCGCGCGAAGCTTGCAAGCGAGCCGGCGTTGCGCTCGACGTTTACGGCATCGGCGTCGGGCGGCCCTGCGCCCGGCCCGAAGAAACCCTGCGCGACTATGACGTCGTGTTCGCCAAGGGGCGCGCGGCCCTCGAAGCGCTCGCCGTCGGCGCTAGCGTAGTCGTCTACTGGTGGCGGCGTCTGGGGCCGATGGTCAGGGCAGACGACCTCGCGGACTTGCGCGCGAACGGCTTCGGCGTGCGCTCGATGGGGCCGCAGTTAACGCCCGACGAGTTCGGGCGCGAGATAGAGCGTGCTATCACATGCTACGACGCTGACGACGCCGCCCGGGTCTCGCGGCTCGTGCGCGAAAGCGCGGGGCAGGGCGCAGCGGTCGGCGAGCTAGTGAGACTTTACGAAGAGGTAATCGCCGAGCACGCCGCCGCGCCGCCCTCCGACCGCGCGCTCGAAGCGCGTGCCGTCGCCGCGCACCTGCGCGAGATGTCGCTCTCCTTCGGGCGGCAGCGTGAAGCCATCTACGGCTCGACGCCCTTCCGCCTGACCGAGCGCCTTCTGCGGACGCCCGTCATCGGCAGGCTCTCGCGCGCCTTCGCGCGCGGCCTCGCCGGACGCCGCGCCGGCTGAAAAAAAACGAAGGGGAAAAGGGGAAGGGGTAAATGGGCAAGTGCGGGGCGGCAGCATTTTATCCGCTTCTACGTTTACCCATTTACCCCTTCCCCTTTTCCCCTTATCTTTTGTTTCTCTAACGCCTTTCCAACTTCATCACCATCCCGTACTTCGAGCGCAGAAGGTGTTGCGGCAGCGGCTCGACGCTGTGGCCGTGCGCGAGCCGGAGTCGCCAGCGGCGCGCGAGCGAGGCGAGCAGCAGAACGCCCTCCATCATCGCAAACGCTTCGCCCATGCAGCGGCGCGGCCCGCCGCCGAAAGGGAAGTATGCGAAGGGCGGGCGCGACCCCTTCGCCTCCGGCGCGAAGCGTTCGGGGTCGAACGTGTCGGGGTCAGGGAAGAAGCGAGGGTCGCGGTGCATCACGTACTGGCTGACCATGACGAGCGAGCGCGCCGGAATGACGTGGTCGCCCAGCGGAAAGTCTCTGACGGCGCGGCGCACGAGCCTCCACGTCGGCGGGTAGAGGCGCATTGACTCGGCCAGCACCTGCTCCGTGTAGCCGAGCCTCGGCAAGTCGTCGGACGTGGCCGGGCCGCTTGTGCCGAGCACCTCGTCAACCTCCGCGTGCAAGCGCGCCTCGGCCTCCGGGTTCTCCGAGAGCAGATACCAAGTCCACATCAGCGCGGTCGCCATCGTGTCATAGCCGGCGATGAAAAAGGTCAGCGCCTCGTCCCAGACTTGCGGGGGCGTCATAGCCGCGCCTATTGCGCCTTCGTCCTCCGCGCGCAAAAGCATGCTGAGGAGGTCGCCGCAATCCTCGCCGCTTCGCCGCCGCTCTTCGATGATGCTTAGAACGACCAGTCGCAGGCGCTCCTTGCCGCGCTGGAACTCGCGTATGTGCGGAAGCGGCAGGCGTTCCAGCAGTTCGGCGAGCGGCAGCTTGAAGGCGCGGTACTGCAAGGTCGCCGCCGACATCGCGCGCCCGACCTCGTCCGATTCCGACTCGACATCCGCGTTAAAAAGCGTCTTGCCCGTGACGGCGAGCGTCAGGCGCAGCATCTCGGGCCACACGTCGAGCGTCTGGCCGTCGCGCCAGCGCGCTGAGGTGCGCTCGCAGTAGTCGGCCATCACGTCGGCGTAAGCCGAGATGCGTCGGCGGTGGAAGGCAGGTTGCGCGAGTCGCCGTTGGCGTCGGTGCAGTTCGCCTTCGCTCAGGAGCAGCCCCTCGCCGAGGAAGTGTTTTATGCGCTCGCGCCCGCGCCCCTTCAGGAAGTTGTCGTAGTGGTTGACCAGAACGTCGCGGACGTATTCGGGTCGGTTGACGAAGAAGATGCGTTCGAGGCCGACGCGGAACGAGCAGATGTCGCCGTAGGTTCGGGCCAGAGATGTCATGAAGCCGAGCGGGTCGCGCCGACTGCGCGCGACCATCGGCCCGAAAAAGCGGTTGCCTTCGGGGCCGGGGACGATTGATGGGGGAGGAGGGCTTTTCATCAGGGCTTAATGAGCTACGAAGATTCGACTCGGCTGACTTCGTCGGCGGAGCTACCATTGCTAAGCCACTTCGTTCGGAGCCGGGCCAACTCTTCGGGGCCGAAAAAGTGGCGCGCGTATTTCGAGCCGAGCATGCAGTCTACATAATCCTCCGGCAGCCTGATGCGTTTAAGGAACTCGCGGTACGTCTCCGAATAATCCTTCTCGACCCCGACGTTCTTCGGTGTGAGCGAGACCGCGGCGGCGCCTATAAGTTCGGCGAGGCACTTCTCCTTCAATCTATCGTCGAGGTCATGACGCATCAGAAGGACTTCATACGGGCCAGAGTCAATCCGCAGGAAACCTTTGTCGCGCGGGAACGGATGCGCGTAAACGTCTATTCCCAGAACAGGCTTGAACTCGTTGTCGAACCAGTCAACCCCGCGCTCATGCGAGAACCTCTCGTGGAACTCGGCAAGCAGCCGCTCGAGCGGGATGCGCTCGTGCGCCTCGTCGGTCTGCCAAAGCAGGTTGAGGAGCTCGAAGTAGTACGAGACGTTACGGGCTATGGGGTCACGCACGAGGCTGACTATTCTGGCCCGGTGACGGGGCTTTATAACTATTTCGTCGAGGGCGTGGGCGAAGGTCGCGAGGTTGACCGCGTCCTGCCTTAATCTGGTCAGCCCGCGCGCGCGCATCCTGTCGCGGACGTAGTTTATGCCGGCGGCGGAGATTACATGGACTTGAAATACGACTTGCCCCTCGACGGCCTGCAACGCCGCCGTCACCGCCGTAGAGGCCACCTTCGGCGAGGCGTAGACCAGCACGGGCGGCTGGGGCTTTTGGAGCGATTGCCTGATCCCCCGCTTGAAGTGGAACCTTGTTAACGCCTGTCTTAGCGGCTTCAGCAACACGGGCAGCAGCACCGGCGCGATCTTCGGATACCCGACCAGTCTCGAAAATTTTCGCAGCGACGATGCGAGCATAGGAATGGCTCTTCAAACGCGTTCCATCAACCGCGAGAAAACCTGCCGGGTAATTTAACCCCTCTTCTCCTGAATCCCGCGCACGACCTTCGTCACCATGCGGCGCGGCATGAAGCCTACGGTGCGCGCGACGAGCGCGTTTCGCAGGCCGGGGATGACGATTGTCTTGCCGCGCAGCATGCCACGGTAGCCGATCTGCGCGACCGTGCGCGCGTCCATCGGGTCGCGGTCGAAGAGTTTGGATTCGCTCATCCCTGCGGCTGCGACGAAGCCCGTCTCGGTCGGGCCGGGGCAGAGAGCCGAGACGACGACGCCCGTGCCCTCACACTCGTTCGCAAGCGCCTCGGAGAGCGAAAGCACGTAGGCTTTCGACGCGTAGTAGACGGCCATCAACGGCCCCGGCTGGAACGCCGCGGTCGAGGCGACGTTCATAACGTACCCGCGACGGCGCGCGATCATCTGCGGAAGGAAGAGCTTCGTGAGGTGCGTGAGCGCGACGATGTTTACTTGCAGCAGGTCAAGCTCGCTACGCAAATCCGTCTCGGCGAAAAGTCCGTAGCTGCCGAAGCCCGCGTTGTTGATGAGCGCGCCGACGCCGACGCCCTTCTCCCGCAAGTCGTCGAAGATTTCGCGGGGAGCGTCGGGGCGCGCGAGGTCTGCCACGAGGACGCGCGCCGCAACGCCATGCTTGCCGCTCAACTCCTCGGCCAGCCGCGCCAGCTTATCGCCGCTCCGCGCGACAAGCACGAGGTCGTTGCCGTCCGCCGCGAGAAGACGCGCAAGCTCAAGGCCGATGCCGCCCGACGCGCCCGTCACGAGCGCGGTCATTTTCTGCTCACTCATAGGCTAAAAAGTGATAAGAGCCTGTTTGAAAAATAGGTGACTGCCAGCCCTGCCGGGCGGGTAAGCTTTGGGTTGTGTCGAACCAACGCTACCCCTCCGACCTGACTGACAGCCAGTGGCATCTTATCAAAGGCTTACTGCCGCCGCCCA
>DASQLL010000555.1:0-8480 GCA_035630035.1 Pyrinomonadaceae bacterium
GGCCCGCGCGGCGTGCGCGAAGGGTTTGCGCGCGCGTGGCGTTGATGCCGACGAGCCAGTCGGCGCGCTGGCGCGCGTGCGCCGAGTCGCGCAGGCCGCTGTACTCCTCCGCGGATTTTAACTTGCCGAAGCCTTCGAGAATCGCTTCGCGCGTGAGCGAAGAAATCCAGAGCCGCTCGACAGGCTTGCGACAATTCGCGAGCTTATAGACGAGGTCGAATATCAGCTCGCCCTCGCGCCCCGCGTCCGCGGCGTTGACGACGCTCTCAACGTCTTCGCGCCCAAGCAAGGAGCTTATGACTTTGAACTGATCGAGCGTGCGCTCGGAGGCGTGATACTTGAACTCGTCGGGGAGTATCGGCAAATCTTCGAGCCGCCAACGCTCGAAGCGCGGATCGTAACCTTGCGGGTCTTCAAGCTCGACGAGATGGCCCACGCACCAAGTCACGATGTCCCTCTGCCCCGCGAGAAAGCCCTCGCCGCGCCGCGTCGCGCCCAGAGCCGCCGCCACGTCGCGTCCCATCGAAGGTTTTTCTGTGACGACGAGTCTCATGTGTGAAAGTAGGCAGTAGGCAGTAGGCAGTAGAAAAACTTTCTGAGCTGAGCAGTCAGTGTAAGAGTGTCAACGCCCGCCGTACAAAGCCTACTGCCTACTGCCTACTGCCTACTGCCTACTGTTTTAATTCTCATCCGTGTTCGTGAAGAAGACTTTCAAGTCCTGCTCGCCGGTGATGAGCCAGCGCGCGCCGGAGCGCACGAGCGTGAGTTGCTGGCGGACTGAGCCGAGCGAGTTTCTCTCGTCCGACTCGAAAGCCCATGTTTTGGTGAAGACGGCTGTGGCGCGCGTGCCGTCGTCTTCGGGGATGATCTCAACGTCTGTGAGCGTCACGTCCATACGGTCGTAACGCTCGAAGACGCGGGCGCGCTCGGCGCGCACCTGCGCGGCGGGGACGTTGCGCTTCCTGTAGTAGATTTCGAGCGGGTCTGTGTAGAAGCTCATGTTCGAGGCAAGGTCAAGCCCGCGCGTGGAGTCGGCCCACTCTTCGAGCGTGGCGGCCACCTCCGTGATCGCCACGTCCGCGTCAACGGGCGCGCTGCCCGGCACGGGCGTAACAGAGGTGAAGCCGGGAGTCGTACTCACGACCGCGTTCGCGTTCGCGGGCGGCGGCGTCGGCAGTCCGCGCGTCGGCGCGGGTCGAGGCGTCGGCCTCGCGTTGATGTTGACGGCGACTCCGCCCCGCCCGCCATTGCTGCCGAGGAGGATGAGGCCCACCACGACCAGACCGCCGAGGCCCGCGAGCAAAAGGACAATCAGGCCGATGGCGAGCGGCGCGCGCGACTTCTTTCGCGGCGGCAAGGGTTGCGCGTGCTGATGCTGTTGCGGCGGCGGCTGCGTGTACGTCTGTTGAGCGTGCGGCTGCGGGTGGGTCTGCGCGGCGCGCTGCGCTTCCACGTTCGTCGAAGCGTGCGACGCCAAGTTCGATGTAGGCGTTTGCGGAGTGGGCGTAGTCGGCGTCGGCGTGACGTGCGCGGGGCGCGCGCTGGCCGGAAAGATCGGATCGGTCGGACGCGACGCTTCGTTGACCACTGTCGCAGCGCCGCCCCCGGCGTTCGTCGCATTCGTCGCGCCCGCCGAGCCGGCCTCGTTGAGCGCGCTCTGAATCTCGCGCGACAGCTCGCCCGCGTCGCTCTGCCGTTTGTCGGAGTCTTTGGAGAGGGCGCGCTCGATGGCCGCTTGCAGCGACGGCGGAACGCCCGCGTCTTGCGGGATGGGCGGCGGAGGGTGGCTGATGTGCTGGATGATGATGCCCGTCAGCGTCGGCGCGTTGAAGGGCGGCGCTCCGGCGAGCAACTCGTAGAGCATCGCGCCCAGAGAGTAAACGTCCGCGCGCGCGTCGAGCGACTCGCCCTTGCATTGTTCGGGCGACATATAAAAAGGCGTGCCGACCATCGCGCCCGCCGCCGTGAGCGTGTTGTCGGCGGCCATGTCGCGCAGCTTCGCGATGCCGAAGTCAACGACCTTGACGCGCTCCGTGGGGCTGTCTTCGTCCGCAGGAATGACGATGACGTTGTCGGGCTTCAAGTCGCGGTGGACTATCCCGCGTCGGTGCGCCGCGCCCACGCCCGCGCACACGTCGCGCATGAGCGCGACGGCGCGGCGCGCGTCGAGCTTCACCTCGCGCCTCAGAAGGTCGCGCAAAGATTCGCCGCGCACAAGCTCCATGACGATGTATGCGAAGCCCTCGCGACCGCGCGCCTCGCCGTAGTCGTGTATGGTCACGACGTTCGGGTGCTGCAATTGCGCGGCGGCGCGCGCCTCTCGGCGGAAACGCTCGACGAGCGTGTCGTCGTTCACAAACTTCGCGTGCAGGACTTTGACCGCGACCTCGTCGCCTATCAGCACGCGGCGCGCGCGGTAGACCGCGCCCATGCCGCCCGCGCCCAGTTGCGCGACGATCTCGTACTTGCCGTCCAGCACGCGCCCGACGAGCGGGTCTTCTCCCGTGATGGTCTGCGCGCCGCTGCCGACCGTCTCGGCGTGCTCGACGGTCGGCACGGAGTCGTTCAGAGAGTCGCGCCCGCTTATGGTGCGCGTCCCGCAGCGCGTGCAGAACTGCACGCCCTCGCGCATAGGCTGATGGCAGTTTGGACAATCCATAAATCAAAGGATGAAGTCAGAACGCTGAACTGAAAGCCTCTGTCTTTAGTTCAGCGTTCAGCGTTCTGACTTCTGCGTTTTGTTAGTCCCGTCACGCGGGACTCAAAGTGGCCTTATCAACCTTCGACGGCGTCGAGGACGCTCGTGGCCTTCTTCTCGTAGGCCGCGATTGAGGCGGCGTTCTGCCGCTCGACCGCGGTCAGGGCGGCGTCCGAGTATTTCGGGTTGGCCTTGTACCAGTCGAAGCTCGCGTAATACTTCTGGAGCCACTTGTCTTTGAAGACCTTGCCGTGGCGCGCGTAGATTTCGTTTCGCAGCTTGCGCGCGTCTTCGAGGAACATGCCTTCGAGCAGGCCCGCGGGGATCGGCTTGCTGCTCAGAGACTCCTTGATCTTGCGCTCGTAGGCGACGATTGTCTCGATGTTCTTCTTCTCAATCGCCGAAAGCTCCGGCTCGCTCGTGTCGTCGCGGGGGGCATACCACGGCTGGCTCCAAAAATACTGCGACAGCCATTCGGTTCTGAACTGCCGGCCTCGGCGCGCGTAGACCTCGTTTCGCAGCAGTCGAAGCTCGTGAAGGCTCAAGCCTTTGAGCAACTCCTCCGTCACCTCGCGCTTCTCGAACAGCTCCATGTCGCCGGGCGAGATGGCCGCGCGCCGCTGTTTGCGCTGCGCCTCGTCAATCGCTGCGAGGTTGCCGCGCTCAATCGCGCTCAGGTTTCGAGCGTTGTACGCGGGGTCGGCCTTGTACCAGTAGCGCTCCTCGAAATACTGTTGGAGCCAAGGGTCGTTGTCGAAGCGCTTGCCGTGTACGGCCTCGACCTCTGCGCGCAGGATGAGCCACTCGGCGGACGAGTGCGTGCCGAGATTCTCCTCGTTCATCTCGCGCGTCTGCCACCAGCGCAGATCGCCCGGCTCGACGTACTCGTGCTTCGCGGCCTCCTGCTCGCGTATCAGGTCGAGGTTGGCGCGCTCCTTGTCGTTCAGGACGGAGTTCTGGAAATTGGGGTTGGGCTTATACCACGGCTGCTCCTTCAGGTAGTTCTGTATGTCTCGATCCGCGAAGACGCGACCGTGCCGCCCGAAGACAAGTCCGCGCAAAAGCTTCAAGTCCCAAAAGTCTAAGTCCTTGAAATGCTCGCGCGTGAGCGCCTGCTTCGAGAAGTCAACGGCCTCTAATTTTTTGAAGCCGTCGCTATCCTGCGCGGCGATGGAAACCGCCGCGACGAGCGCGATAGCGAGCGCGGCGATGCTGTGTCTGAGTCTCATTTTTCTGTTCGGCATCGGGGGAACGCTCCTTTCCGTGCGTTCTTTAGGGGTCTACTCTTGCTTGCGTGGCTCTACTGGTTTAGCGGGGCCGACGAAGCGCGCGACGCCTTCGGCAATCGCGAGCGCCATGCGTCGCTGCCCCGCCTCCGCCTTGATGAACTCCGCGTCCTGCGGGTTCGATAGAACGACCATCTCGATTGTCACGACCGGCACGTCCGAGAAGATCGAGCCGGTGAGCGCGCCTCCCTGCTCGCGACCGACTTTGGTCTCGTTGTCGGTGCGGACGCCGTTATCTTTGAGCGCGCCCTCTAAGCCTTCGGCCATCGCCGCGTGAATGGCGTCCGCCGCGCGCCGGCTGCCTTCGATCACGTCCCGCGTCGGGCCGACGCTTCCGTCTTTCGCGCGGCCCCGGCGGTCGGGGTAGTAGACGGCGTAGCCGCTCGCTTGGCTCGCGTCGCAGTGCAGTCGAATCATCAACGCGGCGCGTGCGCGGTTGGCGACGAGCGCGCGGTCTTTGTTGCGGACAAGCTCGTCCTCCGCCGACTTCGTCATGACGACCTCGTAGCCCTTCGACTCAAGAACGTCGCGCAGTTGAACCGCGACCGACCAAGCGACGTAAGTCTCGTTCGTGCCGTTCTGGATGTTCCTGCCGCTGGCGACCTCCGAAGGATGGCCGGGGTCAATGCATACGATTGTCCCGCGGCCCGCGTTTTCGAGTTTCGATTTCGCGGGCGGGACGGACGTTTTCTGTTTGGCCTTTTTGACCTGAACTGCCGGAACGCAAGGTTGCAGGGCGAGCAGCAGGACGAGCGCGGTCAGGAACTTCATTTTTGTCTACAGCCGTATTGCCCTGTTCACGAAAGTCATTTGATGGTAAAAACGCGCTTGCCCGAAAAGCTCGAACAGTCTCTTTCAAAGCCGTGCGCGAAGGCAAGGCATTATTCGACGCCGCCCGAAGCGTTGTCAAACTATTGCCCTGAGCTTCAGGGTTTATTAACTTCTTGAGCGTAAAGCATGAGGCGATTCACCGCAGAGGCGCAGAGGACGCTGAGGGGGCGCAGAGATTTTGTTTTGCTCTGCGCCCCCTCAGCGTCCTCTGCGCCTCTGCGGTGAGCTTCAACGTTCTCTTAACTCAAGAATCAAAGATAACCAAGCATGTCGAACCGTTTCATAGACCGCCAATCCATCAGACGACGACCGCGAGGCTTGCCGCTCATGCGACAGTGGTGGGGCAAGCTCCTCTTCATGCACTGGCCCATCGCGCCCGGCCTTTTGCGCTCGCTCGTCCCGCCGCACCTCTCGATTGACACATACGACGGGCAGGCTTGGATAGGCGTCGTGCCCTTCACGATGTGGGGCGTGCGTCCGTATTTCACGCCGCCCGTGCCCGGCCTCAACTCATTCCACGAGCTGAACGTGCGTACTTACGTCCACTACGACGGCGTGCCCGGCGTCCTGTTCCTCTCGATGGACATCAACAGCCCCGTCGCCAAGTGGGGCGGTCGGCAGTTCTACTTCCTCCCGTACTACGACGCCGAGATGAGCCTTCGGCAGGATGGGCAGAGAATCTTCTACGGCTCGCGGCGAACGTCTTCGGACACGCCGCCCGCGGTCTTCGACGCCGAGTGGTCTTTCGGCGAGCCGCTGCCACAGACCGAGCCTGACTCGCTCGACTTTTTCCTGACGGAGCGTTACTGCCTCTACACGGCCCACGAGCAGCAGCTCTACCGCTGCCGCATACACCACGAGCCGTGGCCTCTGCGCCGCGCCGAACTGGCCGCGCATCACTCCACTCTGCTCGAAGCCCTCGGTCTGCCCGCCCCCGCGGGCGAGCCGCTACTGCACTACGCCGAAGAAATCAAAGTTGACATCTGGCCGCTCGCACGCGTCGAGAAGGGCACGCGCGACGCCGCTTTCGAGACGGCCAACGCCTCCGAATCTATGGGCTGAAGCGGCGCGCGCGCGAACGCGCTGCGGACGCGGCGGCGCGCGCGACTTTCGGGCATCATAATTGCCGGTAAAATGCGACGGAAAAAATAACTTGACTCGTTCGTGCGACTGACCTATTTTCTTAGCCGCTTACCAAGCGCTGACAATTCCTGAGCCGGGCAAAGCTCTCGCCCGCTCAATCTTTGAAAGCCCCGGCGGGAAGCGCCAGCCGTTTCCCATAGACGCCGCGGGCGCGCACGCGCTTCGAGCCGTTCGATCCCCCAGTCGTAACGGCGCGGACACGGGCAAGACATTTCAAGTGACATCCTCAAGGCCGGTTCGACTCCGGGCGACATGCTTCATCGCCCGCGGGCGCGAAGCTTTCCGACAGAAGTAGTCAACAGTCTTTGGCAACGAACAGGAACGGTTCGCAATGACACGCTTGCATCTTCTCTCCAACGCCCGACTGCGACGCCGGGCCGCGCTCTGTCTCGCAATCCTTCTTCTGCTTCAGACTGCCGCGCTGCCAGTCGCCGCCGCCACGGAAGGCGACACCGACGCGCCGCCGTCGAAAGCGGAAGAGGTCGAGACGCTCATGCAGTCGCTCATGAACTTCTTCTTCGCGACGCCTGAGCCTCCGCCAGCCGCGACGCCGACGCCGCAGGCAACACCGACGCCTGCGGCCTCGCCGACGCCCACGCCCGAAGAGAAGACCGAGGCGCAGACGCCGCCCGCCGGCAAGGGCGACGCCGCGCCCGCGAAGGGCGAGCCGAAGGCTCTGACTCATCCTCTGCCCGACTGGTCGCCGCTCGGCTACGCAGGCCCGAAGTCAACCGTCAGCTCGAAGGACGAGGCCACAGAAGATTTCATCCCGATGCCCGACCGCTGGCGCTTCCCGTGGCCGCGCTTCAATCGCTACGACGAGGACATGCATCTGCCTTGGGTCGAGGGCAGCGCGTTCGATCCGTACAACCAGAACATGTTTAAGGGCGACTACCCAATCGCCGGCAACCACACGTTCATGAACCTGAACCTCCAGAGCAACAGCACGCTCAACCCGCGTGTCGTCGCAGCCGGAGGTCGCCGCGAGCAGTTCTTCATCAACCAGAACTTCGTCATGGGCATGGAGATTTTCCGCGGCACGGGCGCGTTCGAGCCGAAGCGCTGGGTCTTCCGCGTCACCACGGTCGCGAACTTCAACTTCCTGACGAACAACGGTCTGAATCCCTTCGACGCCGTGCGCGGCAACTCGCGCCTCGCGGTCGAAGAGGCTTTCGTCGAAAAGCGGCTCGCGGTTGTGAGTCCGAACTTCGACTTTATCTCTCTGCGCGTCGGCATGCAGAATTTCAACTCGGACTTCCGAGGCTTCCTCTTCGCCGACAACCAGACGGGCGCGCGTCTGTTCGGCACGCTCAACTCGCAGCGCGACACTTTCAACATCGCGTTCTTCTCGATGCGCCAGCGCGAGGAGGTCTCGCAGCTACATAGCTGGGACAACCGCCGCCAGAATGTGTTCATCATGAACTGGTTTCGGCAGGACTTCGGGACGAAGGGCTACACGGCGCTCTTCAACTTCGCCTTCAACAACGACAACGGGCGCGTCATCGGCGACCGAGATACCTTGAACGTCGGCTACCTCGGATTCCACGGCGACGGCAAGTGGGGCAAGCTCAACGTTGACCACGCCTTCTACTGGGCCTTCGGCCACGACCGGCGCAACCGCATCACGGGAACCGAGCAGACCATCAACGCGCAGATGGGCGCGTTCGAGGCTTCGATTGACCGCGACTGGGTTCGCTGGCGCGGCTCGTTCTTCTTCGGCTCAGGCGACGGCGATGCGACGGACGACTCCGCGCGCGGCTTCGACATGATTCAGGACAACCCGAATTTTGCGGGCGGCGCGTTCCAATACTGGACGCAGCAGCAGACGGTGGTCGGCGGCGGCATCGGGACTCTGAAAAACAAGTTCAGCCTGATCCCGAACCTTCGCAACAAATTCAACGACCGCGCGAACTTCGTCAACCCCGGCGTCATGCTCTTCAATTTCGGCATGGACTTCCGCGTCACGCCGAAGATGAAGTTGGTGACTAACCTCTCGTACCTGCGATTCGCGCAGGCCGGACTGCTCCGACAGATAACGGGCGACCCCGGAATCAACGGAGGCATCGGCACAGACGCAAGCTTCGGCATGAAGTACCGCCCGTTCGAGAACGAGAACCTTTTCTTCGTCACGGGCGTGGCGGCGCTCTTTCCGCACGGCGGCTACGGGCGCATGATCGGCAGCACGCGCCCGCTCGTCTCGCCGACCTTCGCGTTCCAGTTGGCTTTCTAGTTTCAGATCAAGCTTGAATGTTATGGGAGTCAGACTCACCGCAGAGGCGCAGAGGACGCAGAGGGGGCGCAGAGATTTTGCTTTTCTCTGCGTTGCCTCCGCGCCCTCTGCGCCTCTGCGGTGAGCTTCGGTTGCGTCACACTCAAGTTCAGAATCGTAGAAGCAATCACTTCGGACAAACACCATGAAGCCCAGCAATCATTCGCGCACGAAGCGGCAGCAGCTCATCAGCCTCATCGCGGTTCTCGTCGTCCTCGGCGTCGCCGCCTTCTCGCTCTTCCCCGTCCAGTCA
>DASQLL010000556.1:0-2651 GCA_035630035.1 Pyrinomonadaceae bacterium
AAAACCACTTGAGCTTTGACTCCAGACTTCAGACTCCAGACTCCAGACTTTATTTCTTTTGGAGTTTCTGAAGCCGCTCCGCCGCCGCGTCGAGCGTCTCGTCTTTTTTGCAGAAGCAGAAGCGAACCTGTTGCGCGCCGAGTTCGGGGCGGCTGTAGAAGCTTGAGCCGGGGACGCATGCGACGCCGACCTCGCGGACTAGAAAGCGCGTGAACTCGATGTCGTCGCGGAAGCCGAAGGCGGAGATGTCGGTCATCACGTAGTACGCGCCGTCTGGACGGAAGACTTTGAAGCCGGCGTCTTCGAGCACGGGCAGCAGCACGTCGCGACGGCGCTCGTAGTCGCGTTGCAGATGCTCGTAATAATCATGCGGAAGCCTCAAGGCGTATGCGCCCGCGCGTTGCAGAGGGGCTGCCGCGCCGACGGTGAGGAAGTCGTGAACCTTTCGGACGGCGGCGGCGATGTCGGGCGGCGCGATGCAGTAGCCTACGCGCCAGCCCGTTACGGAATAGGTCTTCGACATCGAGTTGACGACGACGGTGCGCTCGCGCATGCCTTCGAGCTGCGCCATCGAGATGTGCTCGACGGTGCGGCCCGCGCGCGGGTAGAGGATGTGCTCGTAGATTTCGTCCGTGAAGCAGAGCGCGTCGAACTCACGGCAGAGCGATGCGACGAACTCCATCTCGTCGCGCGTGAAGACCTTGCCCGTCGGGTTGTTCGGGTTGCAGAGGATGACGGCTTTCGTGCGTTCGCCAAATGCAGCGCGCAGCTCTTCGCGGTCGAAAGTCCATTCGGGCGCGCGAAGCGGGACGTAGCGCGGCGTCGCGCCGGACAGAACGGCGTCGGGCGCGTAGTTCTCGTAGAAAGGCTCGAAGACGACGATCTCTTCGCCGGGGTCAACCGTCGCCATCATCGCGGCGATCATGCCCTCGGTCGAGCCGCACGTGACGGTAACTTCCGTCTCAGGGTCAACGTCGAGTCCCAGATACCATTTTGATTTCTCGGCGATGGCGTCGCGAAAATCCTTCGCGCCCCACGTTATCGCGTACTGGTTCACGTCGTCGGCGATTGCCTCTTGCGCGGCGCGCTTGATGTCTTCGGGCGCGGGAAAATCCGGGAAGCCCTGCGAGAGATTGACCGCGCCGTATTTGATGGCCTCGCGCGTCATCTCGCGTATGACCGACTCGGTGAAGCGGCTCGCCTTCTCCGAGACGCGGCTGCGCTTTGCCGTCTCTGGTGTCGCCATGCGTTTCATCTTCTTTCGTATGTGACTGCGGCGCGCGCTCGTCGCCGACGGCGATGCTCTCACAACTTCGGAGCGCGAGGCAAACGGCAAAGTTTGACGCGGCGCGGCGTTTGGGTGTAGAAGCTTCCCTGCCTTCCGTAAAGTTCCCCCACTGCCAATAACCTCGCGAGGAAAATTTTAATTTGAGAGGTGTATAAGAATGAGTTCAGCCAGCGAAGCCAATCAAATCAACCCCGAAAAGCTCGAAGCCTTTCTGGGCAAAGTGGTCGGGGATTTCGGCGCGGCGCTCAGCTCGTCGCTCGTCTACATCGGGCAGAAGCTCGGACTCTACAAGGCTCTGGCCGAGGCCGGGCCGCAGACGCCCGCAGAGCTTGCCGCTCGCACCAGCATGACCGAGCGTTACATCCGCGAGTGGCTTATCAATCAGGCGTCGGGCGGTTACATCGAGTACGACGACGCCTCCGGTCGCTTTCATCTTTCGCCCGAACAGGCCGTCGCCTTGACGGACGAGGACAGCCCTTTCTACGTCGGCGGAGGCTTCTACGTCGTCAAGGCTATGTCGAACGCCGTGCCGCGCATCGAGAAGGCATTCCGCGAGGGCGGCGGGCTGCTCTGGGGCGACAACGACCCAGACCTTTTCATCGGCGTCGAGCGCTTCTTCCGCCCCGGCTACCGCGCGCATCTCGTCAACGAGTGGATTCCGTCTCTGACAGGCGTCGAAGAGAAGTTGAAGGCGGGCGGCAAGGTGGCCGACGTGGGGTGCGGCCACGGCGCTTCGACGATCATCATGGCGCAAGCCTTTCCGGCCTCGCGCTTTTATGGTTTCGACAACCACGGCCCTTCAATCGAGCACGCGCGGCGGGCTGCGGAAGAGGCGGGCGTCGCCGACCGCACGAGCTTCGAGGTCGCGTCGGCGAGCGAGATACCCGGCGGGCCTTACGACCTCGTCTGCTTCTTCGACTGCCTGCACGACATGGGCGACCCTCTGGGCGCGGCGCGGCGCGCGTGCGAAGTTTTAGACGACGGGGGCAGCGCGCTCATCGTCGAGCCGATGGCGGGCAACACTGTCGAAGAGAACTTCAACATCATCGGTCGAACGTTCTCCGCGGCCTCCACACTCTGCTGCACGCCCAACTCGCTTGCGCTGGGCGGCCCCGCGCTCGGCGCTGTCGCAACGGAAGACGCACTGCGCGAAGTGGTTCTCGCAGGCGGCTTCAAAGAGTTCAGGCGCGCGACCGAGACACCCTTCAACCGCGTCTTCGAGGCGCGGCGGTAAACAGCAGGGGCAGGAGGCGCGGGGCAGACGGCAGGGGTAGGCACAGGAGGCAGGAGGCAGGAGCAGGAGGCAGATAAGAAATCTCGGATTTGAAATTTGAGATTTGAAATTTGAGATTCGAGATTGGAA
>DASQLL010000557.1:0-11113 GCA_035630035.1 Pyrinomonadaceae bacterium
GCAGCTCGTCCACACCGCCGAGTCGCGCCTTCGCGCGGCGGCCTCCGCGCGCACGGCGTCCGAGCAGCAGTACGCCTCCGAGCAGCGCAAGCTCGACGCGGGCCAATCAACCGTATTCCTCGTGCTTGAGCGTCAGACACAGCTCGCCACCGCGCGCGGCAACGAGCTACGCGCGCAGACCGAATTGAACAAAGCCATCGCCGAGTTGCAACGGGCGACCGGCAACGCGCTCGAACAGAATCGGGTGGAGATTCAACTGAAGTAAGCTAAAATTATAGCCGTTTGCAATTGCGTGAACCTGGGAGCGCGGGCATCCCTGCCCGCCAACGCGCCGACAGGCGTGTCCATCTTCGCGCTCACGCGCTCAAGGCGGGCAGGGATGCCCGCGCTCCCAGCGATAAGCGGTCGCATTCATTCGTAAATCGCTATAAGTAGGCGAAAACGAAGTAAGCGAAAACAGAAACAGCCGCCGTAGGCGGCGACAGACCATTAGCCCACGGCGTAAGCCGTGGGCTAATGGTCTTCCGCCCCTGCCGCGGCTGAGTCAATGCTTTGTCGTTGCCGTATCCGTTGCGACTCGCGCCTCCGTGTTCTTACCGAGCTTGATCTTAGCCCAAAGAGGCCAGTGGTCTGAAAGGCCAACGTCCTTGTCTATGCCGAACTCTACGGCCTCCATCCCGCGCAGCCAGAGCCAGTCGAGCTTGAGCTTGACGATGAAAGTTTTCCACGTCGTCCAGTCGTCGGGGAACGGCGTTGTGAAGCCCTCGCCCGCGAAGAGTCGGCGCGCGGCGCGCACGTCCTTCTCCTTGATGGTGTTGAAGTCGCCGAGGGCCACGGCGCGCTCGACCTTCGCGTGTCGTCGCAGATCATCCAGCACCGCGCGCCAGTGCTCTACCTTCTTCTTTATCGGCATGCGCGTCTCCGCGTGTACCGAGTAGACGCGAACGGGCGTCGCGCCGACCTGCACGGTCGCGCCGAGCGCCACACGCCGACGCCCCTCCGGGCCTTCGTGCGTCAGCACGACGCGCTCGACATCGCTCAAAGGGTAGATGCTGAAGAGCGCGACGCCCGTCTCCTCCTCGCCGTCGCCGTCCGCGTCGGGCGGCGCGGCCCAAGCGTAGTTCATGCCCAAAGCGTCTGCGATAACGCGCGCCGTGTTGACATTGCGGGTGCGCTTCTTGTTGCGGTCAACTTCCTGTAGCCCGATGACAGCAGCGCCGCCGATCTCACCGTCGTCACGCAGGAGCTTTATAAGCTTCTGCAAGTCGTCGCCGCCGCGGTAGCGTATGTTGTACGAAACGACCTTCAGCTCCGCGGGCGCGTCCTTCGACTTCGAGGCCTTCGACGCGCCGCCCGTTTCGAGCAGCGTCGCCGCCGAATCTTTCTGCGCGCGCGCGGGGGTGCGCGCCGCGGGCAGAAAGGCGACGCCGGACAGCAGGCATGCGGCGATTAAAACCGTCGCGGCAGTATTTTTAAAGACTGCTTTCATTCCCGATTTCCAGACGCAGGCCGTCGCGCGCCTCTATAACTTCACCGTCCCAAAATTTCTTCGCCTCGGCGACGATATCAACGCCGTCCCACTCCGGGTAGAGGTGCGTGAGCATGACGCGCCGCGCGCCCGACAGACGCGCGAGCCGCATCGCCTCTTCAAGCTCAAGGTGCAGCTTGACTGGCTTCGAGCGAAAGAAAGAGCACTCCATCAGAAATAGATCGGCTGCGCGCGCGAACCCCGCGAGCGCCTCCGTAAAGCCCGTGTCCGATGTATAGACAAACGACGTGCCGTCCGCATCGGTGAGGCGCACGGCGAGGCTCTCGCTCGTGTGCGGCGTCGAGAAGGTCTCGGCTTGAAGGCCACGGAAGAGATCGAACTTCGTGCGCGGAGAGATTTCACGGACTTCGACGGGGAAGGGCTGCTCGAACAGTTTGTAGTCGCCCGCCTCGTCGAAGCGGCGCAGGAGTTTCTGCGTCCCGCGCGGGCCGTAGATGGTCAGCGGCTTGCGACGCCCTGTGGTCTGCGGCGCGTACTTCGTGCCGAAGAGGAAGGGCGCGAGGCCGCCGACGTGGTCGAGGTGAAAGTGGCTGACCCAGACGGCGTCGAGCGCGGCCCAGTCCAGAGACTCCTCGGCCATGCGATGAATCGCAGGGCCGCTGATGTCGAGAAGAAGCGTGCCGCCCATCGTCTCAAGCCAGTGCGCGGACGAAGAGCGGCGCGGGTGCGGCACTGCCGTGCCTGAGCCGAGGACGGTTAGACGCATCATCACAAACTACCTTTCCGGGGATCGAAAAGAGGCTAACAATCGGAGAAGGCAAAAGGCAAGAGGCGGATGGTGAAGGCAAAAGGCAAAAGGCAAAAGGCAGAAGTGAAAGAAGCCTCGCATCGCGTCGCATTCATTTTTAACTTTTGCCTTTTGCCTTTTGCCTTCCGCGCAGCGGATTGCCTTTTGCCTTCCTTTGCGCTACATCTTTGCCAATGGTTTTTTCAAACTCGCTCGCCGGGAAGGGCAACGTTTGATGCAGGGCGTGGTTTCGCTTCTTGACGACCGGCACTACGCGCGGGTCGAGGCCATCTGGGAGGAGCTGGGGCAGAAGTTCGACGTGCGCGGCTTGTACGTCACGCACTACCCGCACTTCTCCTATCAGGTGGCCGAAGCCTACGACGACCAAGCGTGCGAAAGTTACCTTCGGAGCTTGGCCTCGCGGACAAGCCCTCTGCGCGTCCGCACCGCGGGCTTAGGCGTCTTCACGGTCGCAAATCCCATACTCTACATCCCCGTCGTGCGTAGCCCCGCGCTCTCCGCGCTGCACAAAGAGGTCTGGGACGGCGTCAGTCAGAAGGTTCCGGGCGCGGTCGCGCACTACTACAGCCCCGAAGAATGGCAGCCGCACATCACGCTCGCGCAAGGCGACATTGACCCCGACAAGCTCGCGGACATCGTGCGCGTCCTCAGCCGCCGAAACTTCCACTGGGAGTTCACGATCAACAACCTCGCCATGATCTACGACACGGGCAAAGAGCAGGGCGTGCGCTGCCGTTTTAATTTCGACGGCAAGGTGGAGTGAGTTGAAATACTACAAGCTTGAGAGTAAGGCATCTTGGGTTCACCGCAGAGGCGCAGAGGACGCAGAGTTAGCGCAGAGGGTTGAGTATTTCTCTGCGCCCCCTCTGCGTCCTCTGCGCCTCTGCGGTGAACCCCGACTTACATAATACTCGACAGCAAGGTGTATAAACATTGAGCCATGAGTGAAGATAGAAACGTAAGCACAGAACCGTTGGAGCTGGACGTGCTGGCGGTCTTTTCGCACCCCGACGACGCGGAGTTGACGGCGGCGGGCACGCTTCTCAAGTTGAAGTCGCAAGGGTATCGAACGGGCGTGCTCGACATGACGCGCGGCGAGATGGGCACGCGCGGCACGCCGGAAGGACGAGCCGAAGAGGCACGCGAGGCCGCGCGCATCATGCGCCTCGACGTTCGACTCAACCTCGAACAGCCCGACGGTCACATCTGGCTGACGGAAGACTCGCGCCGCGCGCTGGTCAGAGTCATACGAGCGCGCAAGCCCAAACTAATACTCACCGCGCACTGGGACGACCCGCACCCCGACCACGCTGCGACCGCGCGCATCGTCCGCGAGGCCGCGCGGCTCGCCTCGATGCGCCGCTACGACGAACAGGCGGGGCAGGGCGCCGTGAAGATGCCCGCGCTCGCCCACTCGGTCTACTCGCGCCTCATTGTGCCCTCGTTCATCGTGGACATCACGGATTTTATCGAGGACAAGATGCGCGCCATCATGGCCCACCGCTCGCAGTTCTACGACGCCGAATCCAAAGAGCCAGTCACGCGCATCAGCGAGAAGAATTTCCTCTCGCAGCTAGAGCATCGCTGGCGCTACGTCGGCTCCCTCATCGGCGCCGGCGCGGGCGAAGCCTTCTACGTCCGCGAGGCCCTGAACGTAGACGATCCCATTGCGCTTCTCACGCGCCCGATGAATATTTATTCGTAAGAGAGGAATGTTTTTTTGTTGATATCAAGAGGGAGTTAAACGCCAGTCATCAGCTTTTGCTCACGGTCAGCGGCAAAGGCGATACATGCCTTTAGGTCTTCGCGGGTAAGGTCGGGAAAGTCGTCGAGGATTTCTTCCTCAGTCATATCAGAAGCCAGATACTCCAGCACTTCGTAAACAGTAATCCGCAAGCCGCGCACGCACGGCTTACCGCCGCGCTTATTCGGTTCAATGGTAATGT
The DNA here is from genome assembly GCA_035630035.1 of Pyrinomonadaceae bacterium. GTDB lineage: Bacteria > Acidobacteriota > Blastocatellia > Pyrinomonadales > Pyrinomonadaceae > QHXN01. The sequence continues at coordinate 4,244 of DASQLL010000557.1, forward strand.
AGTCTTGATAGTTCATAGTCTGAGATTACGGTCGCACAATTCGCGAGGTCAAGAGCCGGAAAGCGACCGAACGCCCGCCATCAGCTGCCGCGCACACAACGCCGAATTGCGGGCATCTCGCGGATGAAATCAACGCTATTTCCCGGTCGGCTGCATGGCGGGCGTTAGATGCGGACGTTTTATGGAGCTGCTGTGAAGGGATTCGGCACGCCAAAATATGCACAAATAACATCTCCCGTCAGAGACCATACCTTAGCAAGACCACCCACTGCGCCAAGACTAGCAGCTAAACCTCCTAACACAGCCTTAATAACTCCGGGCTTCGCTCGTTTATCAGGAGGCGCTGCCGCTTGCCCGCTTAATTCGTTTAATTGATCTAGCATCTCTGATTTCTTTTCATCAGAGACTTCCTTATTTTCCGCTACAGCCTCTGTGATCTTCTTGAGGGCTTCTGCCACCTCCGTTTGACCGGAATTAATGAGAGAGGTGATGTTTATATCAATATTCTGTACATCTTGAATGCTTCCAGTATTAAGCATTCCAACAGTGCTACCGCTGATGTTGATGTTGTTCATGTGAACATCTCCTTGGTTTATTGTGGCACGGACAGGCATGCGAGTGTTAAGACGAGGCGGCTCGCCACCTAAAAGGGAATAGCGAATCTGGTCGTCGGCATAGTTTAAGATACTTTCCATACGTGCAATCTGCCTATCTGCAATATCCTGCCATTTATGATAGCAGTCTAGGCAAAGCGGACACTTCTCAGGGGTGTAATACATTGCCCGCTTCTCGCAGTTATAACATTTAATTACTTCACTCATAATAGTGGCTATTTTATCCTGCCTTATGCCAACTCACAACGAGCATCGAACTACCGTATGAGCGGAACGTCTTCCGCATAACACCCTTATAGGCGGGTCGCTGACTGTAAGATGCCTCACGAATCAGTTGGTTGAGCAATCGTAAGAACTCTCTGAAGTCTTGAGGTGGAAGGATCATATCCATAGATGATCTGCCGCATTGACTCGACGGCCTGCAAGCGTTCTTCGGGAGACTTGTGTCTCCAATATTCTTTCTCCTCCGCTTCGTCGGACAGAGGTGTGATTGTGAATGCGGTTTTGTCCAGACGTAGTGAATCTTCGGCCTTCATACGCCGAATATACTCCGAAATAAGCTCCTATGCCACGACTGACTTTAACGGATTTTAGGCAGCGGTAGTTGTTCCCGCGCGGAAGGCATCGCGGAGAAGGGCGTTGAAGCGTTCGGCGTGCTCTTCCTGCGGCATCATTCGGCAGCGGTCGAAGACTTCGAGGCGTGCGCGCGGGTTAAGACGCAGGAGAAGGCCGGCCTGCTCGATGGGGTTCGTGGTGTCCTGCCGTCCCCACGCGAGCGTGACGCTCTGGCGCAGGCGCGCGAAAGGCTCGCGTATGTCTGTGTTGAGGTAGCCGGAGAGGAACGCCGTGGCGGCGTGCTGCGCGCCGGGCAGGTGGCTTACGGCGTAGTAGTGCGCGACGAGGCGAGGCGTCGCGAAGCGTTTCTCGTGGAAGAGCTGCTGGCGCGCGTAGTCGCGTATGCCGCGCTCGCTCGTCACGGCGTTGTAGAAGGATGTGCCCAGCACGGGCGAGTGGAGCAGTCCGTAGAAGGCCGCGCCCGTCATGCCGGGTCGCGCGCTGAGATTGTCCGCGCCCGTGGGCGAGACGAGGACAAGCGAGTTGATGAGTTCGGATTGTTCGTCGGCGACGCGCACGGCGAAGGCCGCGCTCAGTGTATGCGCGACGACGGAAGCGGGGCGCGCGACCACGTCGCGCAGGAAGTCCGCGATAAGCTCCGTGTAGAGGTCTGAAGAGTAAGGCGCGTTCGCGGGCTTGTCGGAGTAGCCGAAGCCCAAGAGGTCAATGGCATAGACGCGGAAGTCGCGCGCGAGCGGCTCGAAGTTGCGCCGCCACATGAAGGAGCGCGTGCCCGCGCCCAAGCCGTGTACGAAGACGACGGCGGGCGCGTTATCCGGCCCCGCGTGACGGTAGAAGATGTGGCCGTGCTTCCAATCATAGCTGCCCGCCTCGCCGCCGAGCGCGCCCGTCTCAGGCTCCGGCACGTCGCGCGCCACCGCAGCGTTCACAGCCGCCAACGCCGCCACGCTCGCCGCGCCGCCCGCCACGATGCCTTTCAGGAATTTCTGGAGCCTACCCATAAAAAGAGTCTGGAGTTTGGAGTTTGGAGTCTGGAGTCAAGACAAGACAGCTTTCATGCTTTGCTTTTGACTCCAGACTCCAGACTCCAGACTCCAGACTTAAATGAACGCGAAGTCGAACTGCTCCTGATGGACGTGATCGTCGGCGGTTATGTCAATCGGGCCGAGGTAGTCTTCGATCTCCGCCAACACGTCGCGCTCGGTCGTGCGAAGCGCGCGCGAGACTTCGGGGTTGAGCCGGAGCGTTGTCTGCTTGAATATCTCGCCCTTGTTCGCGCGAGCGAGGCTGCGCGCCTCTTCGAGTATTTCGTAGCAGACCGTCTGCGGCGACTTCACAAGCCCCGCGCCCACGCAGTAGGGGCAAGGCGCGCAGAGCGTGCGCTCAAGCGATTGCTTGACGCGCTTGCGCGTCATGATGACGAGGCCGAAGTCGTTGAAGGAGAGAACCTTCGTCGGCGACTTGTCCTGACGCAGCGCGTCCTGAAGCGCCTGCATCACGCGCGCGCGGTTGCGCCGCTCCTCCATGTCAATCAGATCGAGGACGAGGATGCCGCCGAGGTCGCGCAGACGTATCTGTCGCGCGATCTCTTCGACCGCCTCCATGTTCGTGCGCGTGATCGTGTCTTCGAGACGCGAGCCGCCGCGACCGACGAACTTTCCGGTGTTCACGTCAATCGCGACCAGAGCCTCTGTCTGATTGATGACGAGATAGCCGCCCGACTTGAGCCACACGCGCGGCTTGATGGCCTTATCAATCTCGGCCTGCACGCCATAGGCTTCGAGTATAGGCTCCTCGCGCGTGTGCAGCTTGACGCGGTTGACAAGTCGCGGCTGGATGCGGTTGACGAACTCGACGACCTCCAGATACTCCTCTTCGCTATCAACACGTATGGCCGTGAAGTCGTCCGAGAGCTGGTCGCGCAGAAGGCGCTGCACGAGATCGAGGTCTTTGTGCGCGAGCGAAGGAGCTTTCGCGCGCTCCGCGCCGCGGCGTATGTCGCGCCAAGTGCGTATCAGGTAGCGCGCGTCGTCGCGAAGGTCTTGCTCCGAGATGCCGACGCCCGCCGTGCGGACGATGAAGCCGCCCGAAGGCACGTCCTCTTCGCGGACGATTGCCTGTATGAGCTTACGCAGGCGGACGCGCTCGGCGTCGCTCTCGATCTTGCGCGAGACGCCTACGTGCTCGATGGTCGGCATGTAGACGAGGAAGCGACCGGGCAGAGCGATGTGCGAGGTGATGCGCGCGCCCTTCTGTGCTATCGGCTCTTTGGCTATCTGGACGATGATCTCCTGCCCCTCGCGCAGAAGGTCTGTGATCATGGGGTGACGCTCGCGCCGCCCTCGCCCGCCGGCCTCGCTCTCTCGCCCGCGACCGCGCGACGGCGCGTCACGCTGCGGCGGAGCGGAAGACTGCTCCTGCGAAGGAGCAGACGAACGCGATTGTGACTGTGAGCGCGACGAAGACTCACGTGACGACTGACGCGACGAAGACTCGCGCGACGATGAAGTCTCACGTGACGACGTTGAAGGCCCACGTGACGACTGGCGCGACGACGAAGACTGCTGACGCGAGCGCGTCTGCTCTCGCGGGCGCGACGGCGGCGTAGGCTGAGGTTGCGTTTGCTGCTGCGGCTCCGGCGCGGCTTCCACTTCGGGAATGTCGGCGACGAAGTTGTCTACGGCGTCGCCGCCTTCGTCTGCAATCACTTCCGCATCGCCGTTCTGTCCGTTCGCCTGCCCCTCTTCCGAAGACTTGCCGCCGGGCTTGCGCCTGCGACGCCCGCCGCGCCGCGCGAACTCGCCGCGCGCGGGGCGCGACGTGACGCTCGCATCAGCGTCTGCATCGCCTGCCTGTTCGCCTTCACTAGCCGCCTTCTTGCCGCGTTTCGAGCTGCCCTTCGAGGCCGAAGCCTTCGAGGCCGAAGCCTTCGAGCCGCCTTTCGACGCGCCCTTCTTCGACGCGGATTTCGACGCGCCCGCCGCGCGCTTTTTCGGAGCGGGCCGTTCGTCAGTCGCGGCTGGCTCTTCCGTGCCTTCGGTCGCAGCCGACTTCTCGGTTCGTGCCGCGCTCTTCTTCGCGCCTTTCGACGCACCCTTCTTAGACGAAGCGCGTCCCGCCGCGTCTGCCTTGCCACGCTTCTTGCCGGCGGCAGGCGCTTCGACCGCGCTATCGTCGTCGCTCACGCGCTGAAAATCCTGCGCGCGCGCGAACGTGTCCTCGGCCTCGACCTCTTCGACGAGTCCCGCGACCGACGCCGCGACTTCGGGCTGAACGGAACGAAGGCGCGAGCTGTCGCCGGTCGCCTCGGCGTCGCTGTCTTCAATGCGCTCGAAGCCAGCGCCGCCGCCCGCGCCCGCGCCGAGCAGCGATCCGACCTCGGCTGTGGCCGTCGGCTCCATGTCGAACTCGACGGCGCGCGTCTGGTCAGACAGACGCTCCTGAAGACGCGCGTCCTTGAACATCGAGCCGTTCTCGGCGGCGACCTCCTCTTCGTCAACGATGCGCTCGAACGAGTCGTCGCTCGCGACGAACGGCGTCGCAACGCCCTCGTCCTCTGCGCTTGCGGCCCCGGCTGGCAGCGAGACGCCCGGCGGGACTTCGCCTGAAGCCGACTCCGGCACGACTGACTTCTCCCCGCGTCGGCTTCGGCGTCGGCCTCTGCCGCGACGCCCGCCCTCCTCCTCAACGCCCGCGGCCTGTTCGGGCGCGCGTTCGGGCGCGCTCTCCGACGCCTCGATTTTGACAGGCTCGTCCCGCTCGGATGCGGCGACCGCAGCCGGTTCGCCTTCCGCCTCGTCTTCAGGCTCCGCGCTTTCGTGCGCGGCCTCCATCTGACGCTCGCGCTCGACGCGTTGACGCTCGATGCGCTCGGACGCGGCGCGCTGCGCTGCCTCGTCGTCCGCGCCCTCAGACTTTTTCTTGTCAACGACGATGCGCTCGAACTCCTCCTCCTCGTCGAAGAAGTCAGAGACGTAGAGGAAGGCGTCGCGGTCAAGCCCTATGTCAACGAAGGCAGACTGCATGCCGGGCAGGACGCGCATCACGCGCCCCTTGTAAATGTTCCCGACTATGCCCTGACCGCCTTCGCCACGCTCGATGTAGAACTCCGTGACCCGTCCGTTCTCGATAATCGCGATCTTCTTCTCACGCCCGTTGAGGCTAACAATCATCTCTTTCGGCATCTGTGTGAACCCGTCTCCTGTTGGTGTGTGTGCGCGCAAGGCGGACGCCGCTCGGGGCGACCGGACCTGAGGCGCGAATCTCGGTTGGTGGGTAAGCCCGCGCGTGCGGGCGCGTCGGGAGCGTGGTCTGTCGAGGCCATGCGCCCTTCGGCGTGACGGGTTTCGGAAAGCTGAGTGAGAAGTTCGTGCGGCGCGTGGGCCGCGAAGGTGTGCTTGCGTGTGTGGCCTGCTCGCAGACCGCGCCGCGCGTGTCGCCCCGAAAGGGAAGAGTAGACTCCCCTTTCGCGGAAGCGTTCGGAACTGTTCACTGGAAACTCCGTCCGCCGGAGCCGCCGCGGCGCGTCGGGCCTGACAGCGCGCGTCCAAGATGCGTGCGTTCGGTGCGCCGCCCCACGTCTCGGAAAGTCTCGAAAAACTTTCGAGCAGGGCGTCGCGCCTCTCGCGCTCAAAGCTTGGGCGTCGCTTTCGGCCTTCGCAGCCTCGCTTGGCGTGCGCGGGATAGTTTCGGCGCGCTTGTGGTTTCGGCGCGCTTCGTTCCCGGCTCGCCAGAGGGCGGCCCGCGAAAAACATTTCAACGTGAGCGGGAGTCGCACGCGCTACGTGCGCGCTCAGAATCCCTCTCGAAAAAAAATCCTTCGGCCCTGTCTACTCGGAAGGCGCGCGCAAGGCCGTTTGAAACTACTATGACGTGACTCGCGCCGTGCCGGAAAGTTTTAAGTTCAGGCGAGCGTTAACAGGCGGGCCAAGTATAACGGAGCGCGCGGCGAAAAGGCGAGCGGTGAAGCGTCGGCGCGGGGTTTACTGTCCGACGCCGCGCCTCGGCAGCGAGTGTTCATGCGTCCGACGCGTGAGGCGTAGCTCGCGGCCTATTTATCAACTTCGACCTTATCGTAAATATCAACCAAAGCTAGGTTGCATTCGATTGAAGGTATCTGGATCGTCTGCCGTATATCATCCGTCTCCGCCAACAACCACTGATTATCAGGCTGCCGCGTGTAATGCTCTACGTGATACTTGTTTTGCGCGATGACTAAATAATCGGCTAGCGAAGTAATCTTGCGGTAGTGCTCAAACTTTTCGCCCCTGTCGTAACTTGCGGTTGTTTTTGAGAGAACCTCGACGAGCGCCGTCGGATTAACCAAAGTGTCATTCCGCTTATCGTCAAACGACGGCTCTCCGCAGATGATGACGACATCCGGGTAAGTGTAAAGTCCCGTTGCGCTGACCTTGACGCGCATGTCGCTGGTGTAAATCTCGCAAGGACGCTTTCTCAATTGAGCGTGAAGCGCCGCCAGCACATTAGCCGCTACAAGGTTGTGTCTCCGACTCGCACCAGTCATTGCGGATATTTCGCCGTTGAAAAATTCGCTCTTATATTCGGCCTGCCGCTCAAGAGCTAAATACTCATCCGGCGTGTAATAAACTTTTACTTGCGATGACATCGGGCATCTCCACTTCAAGGAGTAGGCAGACAAAATTTACCACGAACAGGCAAA
>DASQLL010000558.1:0-4767 GCA_035630035.1 Pyrinomonadaceae bacterium
GGAATGTCGCCTTCGTTCAGGCGTGCGATCTTCTCGGCGTCAACGTCTACGCACGTGACGTTGACGCCGAACTCCGCGAAACAGGCTCCCGTCACGAGTCCGACGTAGCCCGTCCCGATGACTGCGATATTCATCTTGCTCGAAATGACCTTTCAGGCGGTGGGATATAAATCGGCGGAGATTATCTCAGACAAAAGGTTGCGGGTCACGCGGCGCTAGCAGCGCGTGACCCGCAAAATTGTGGAGTCGAAATTCTACGAGACGTTGAATTTCGACGTGACAGAACCCGACCCGTCCGCCAAAGGATTAGCGTGCAGGACTGATGACAATCGGGCCGTCGCCGAAGTTGAAGTCGTTGTCTTGGGTCGCGGCGATAATGGCCGCAGCAATCGCGCCGCCAGCCGCGAGCAGAAGAGCCGCCAGAGCGCCGCCGCTGATGCCCCTCATGTCGGGCTGCTGGAAGCGCGTGCAGCGCGTGCCGGGCGTTGCCTGACCTGCTGTGTCCTGTGAGCCGGCTGCGATCTGCTTCACGCTGTTGCCGGCGCGAAGCTCAACCTTGCCCGACTGTGTGGAGACGATGGTGTTGCCGCACTCGACATCAACCATGAAGACGTTCGGCTGATTCATGTCAGCAACCGCCGCGCCGTCCTTCGTCGTGATGTTGGCGGCGATGCCGGATGAAGACGAGACGCGAACGCGCCCCGCATCGAGCATGCCGGTTACGCCCGTTTCGGTAAAGCTGAGTTTAATGCTGGACTCAGGCAGCACTTCGACACGACCGAGTTTGCCGAGGCTGACGACCGCACTCGAACCCTTCGCGGTTGTGACTGTGCTGTCGGAGAAGACAGTCGCGCCGGAAATGGCGCTCGTGCCGTTGACGGAAACCTCGCCGACCACCGACAGGTCGCCCGTCGGGCCTGTCTGCCCCTGCTGCGGAGCGGCCAGCGCGACCATCGAGTAGCTGCACAGTATCGAGACCGCTAAGGCCAGCGCGATGGGCGTTCGGCTCCAAGTTCTGCTAGTCATTACTTCTCCTCCCGTAGGTGAAACTGTCAAGAAATTTGAGAGAGCGCGCTGCAAGCCTCGATTGTAAAAGACTCGCAGGAGACGATTTGTTTTTTTATTTTTCTCGCCAACTCGTCTCAGTTTTGGCCCGCGCGAGTCTCATAAAAGCTGGCATGAGAGCCACTGTGGGCTTAAAAGACTTCGTTTTTTTACACGAAATGGGCGCGCGTGTCAATAAACATTTCCGTGAATTCAACGATTTTTCAACAATTTGCGGCAAGAGACCACTTCTTGTCAACCCTTTTCTTTAGTTTGTTTCGCGGCTGTGTCAAACCCGTCGGAAACTCATCCCAGCGGCTAAGTTTTGTAGATGGACACCTGCGCCTGCCCCTCCGGGCCGATCCAGCCGCGATACATGCCGGACGTGTTGAAGGGCATAGCGAAATTGCCGCCGCGGTCAATCGCAATCAGGCCGCCGGTTCCACCGATCTTGCGCGCTTTTTCGAGCGCGGCTGCGGCTGCCTGCTCGACGGATTTGCCGCCGTACTGCATCATCGCGGAGATGTCGTGGGCGACCACGGAGCGTATGAAAAATTCGCCGTCGCCGGTGCAGGAGACGGCGCAGGTCTCGTTGCTCGCGTAAGTCCCCGCGCCGATAATTGGCGAGTCGCCGACCCTGCCGAACCTCTTGTTCGTGGTTCCGCCCGTCGAAGTCCCCGCGGCCAGATTCCCCTCACGGTCGAGGCAAACAGCCCCGACAGTCCCGAATTTATTGTCCACGAAAGGAAGCCTGTCTCTTTCCAGTCTGGACTTTTTCGGCGGCGGATTTTTCTCCGCCTCCTTCCGTTGTTGGAGCTGCTGCCAACGCTCCTCCGTGAAAAAGTATTTCGGGTCAACCAGCTCGACGCCTTTTTGTACGGCGAAGTCTTCTGCGCCGTCGCCAACCATCATAACGTGCGGCGACTGCTCCATCACTAGACGCGCCAGCAGGATCGGATTCTTTATGCGCTTGAGGCCCGCCACCGAACCGGCCTTGAGCGTCTTGCCCTCCATGATCGAGGAGTCAAGCTCGTTCGTACCTGCACTGGTGAAGACAGCGCCCTTGCCCGCGTTAAAGAGCGGCGAGTCTTCGAGAAGCGTTATGGCGGAGACGACTGCGTCGAGGCATCCGCCGCCCTTTTTCAGCACGTCGAATCCCGCGAGCAGTGCCTCGGTCAGTTTTTCTTTGTACGCTTTCTCGCGCTCCGGCGTCATGCGGCTGCGCTCGATTGTCCCCGCACCGCCGTGCAACACGAATCCGAAGGGACGCAGCGCGGGAGTCTTTTGGATTTTGGAGTCGCGACTTTTCTTTTCGACGAGGGAGTTATGAGCTTCCGCGGGAAGGCACGACGCGAGCGCCGCCGCGCCCGCGCTGCCTAAAAATTTCCGACGGCTCTTGTCTGTGACCATGACGCTACTCTCACTTCACTCCGCGCGAAGCTCCGTCCGAAGGTGTTGTGTGTTGATGAAGTCTGCGGCGAATGTTATCAGAGGGGTCGGGCGCGTGCAACGACATTGAATCCGCCCTCTAACGCTCGCGTCTCTGCTGCTTCTCAAAAAACTCGCGCGCGCGGTCGGCGAGCGAAGCGGGGACGACGACGCGGAACGGGTGCTTGGCGAAGAAGGTCGGGACGCGACGCACGTTTGCGCCGAGCGAGGTAAGCGCCGTTGCGGTCTGCTCGTCTCCAAGCTCGTCAGTGCCGAAGGCTTCGGCGGCGCGTCGAAACGCACCGCGCAGACGGTCGAACGGAAGATCGCGCTCAGCAAGCACTTTGCCGCGCGCCTGAAAATCTCCGAGCGCGAAGAGCACAACGCGCGCGGCGTCCGTCTCGCCGGATGAATTCTCTTTCTCAAAAAAATTTGGCTGACGCATCGTTGTTCGGATTCGTCCGCCTTCATGGAATGTTGACGCGCCGCGGTCGCGTGCCCGCCGCGTTGGCCGCGGGTTGCGATGTCGCCGCATGACCGCCGGTCTGTGCGCCGGTCTGTGCCTTCGCCTTCTGCCTTAGCTCCGCCTGCTCGTAGGGGTCGAGGCGCGCGAACAGGTAGAACTTTTCGCGCCCTGATACGACGACGCCGAGGAATCTGAACTTGTATTCGAGCAGCTCGCCGACCTTGAGCGCCGAAGGTTTCGGCGGTGGCGTGTCGAAGAGTTGATCCAACTCGCCTTGCGAGACCGCCTCAAGCTCTGGCAGGTAATCGTTCTCCGACTCGCGCGCGATCTGGATTGCCATCTGGCGGAGCGCGCGAATACGGTTCGAGTTGTGCAGGTAGTAACGCCGGTCAACCTCGCGCCGGCTCACGCGGTCGTCAACCACGTCTTGCTGAACACGCAGGTAGTCGAGATAGGAGCGCACGATTGGGCCGAACTCGTCGCCGCCCGCGCTGCCTTTGCGCGAGCCTTGCGCGTGAGCGGCGGCGAACGCGGAACATGCCAGAAGGCTTATGACAAGCAGCCTTTGCAAAATATTTTCCGCCCTCATCTCTCCTCGTTCCTCAGAGCTACGGCAATGGTCGAGTCTTGCGGGAAACTTTTCTTCCAACGGTTTGTGGGGGTTAACGACGGCGAAAGTTTAGCACAATTCCGCGCGCGCGGTTGACCCGAAGCGCGCACGCCTTGTCCGGTCGGGCGCGGAATTGCGCGCTCTACGCGCGCGGTGCTAAATTCACGGTCGAAGGAGAGTCTTTGAATGTCGTCTGAGCAAACGAACGATCCGCGGCATGGCTCGCGTTCTGAATTTGCGGGCAGCCGCGTCGCGCTCGGCGTGTCGGGCGGGATCGCGGCGTACAAGGCCGTGGAAGTTCTGCGCGGGTTGCAGCGCGCGGGCTGCACGGTGCGCGTCGGGATGACGAAGCGCGCCTGCGAGTTCGTCACGCCGCTCACGTTCCGCGCGATCTCCGGCGCGCACGTCGTCGTTGACGACTATGCCCCGGATAATCCAGACCCAATCGCGCACATAACCTTCTCGCAGTCCGTCGAGCTTTTCGTCGTAGCCCCTGCCACCGCAAACATCATCGCCAAGTTCGCAAGCGGCGTCGCAGACGATTTTCTCACCTCGACCTACCTCGCCTCGAACGCGCCCGTACTCGTCGCGCCCGCGATGAACACCACGATGCTCATGCACCCGGCGACGCAGCGCAATCTCGCGCGGCTGCGCGCCGACGGCGTCCGCGTCGTCGAGCCTGACGCGGGCGAGATGGCGTGCGGCACAATCGGCCCCGGCAGGCTTAGCGACCCGCAGTTGATCGTCGCCGCCGCGCTCGACATCCTGAGAGAAAGACATGCGCGCGCCGCAGACCTCGCGGGCGAGCGCGTCCTCATCACGTCGGGCGCGACGCGCGAGGAGATTGACCCCGTCCGTTTTCTTTCTAACCATTCTTCGGGGCGCATGGGATTCGCGCTGGCGGAGGCCGCGCGCGCGCGTGGCGCGGAGGTGACGGTCGTTGCGGGCGCGACGAGCGCGAGCGCGCCGGCGGGCGTCCGCGTGCTGCGCGCCGTGTCGGCTGAAGAGATGCGCGACGCAGTGATGCGCGAGGTCGGCGACGCTTCCGTCTTCATAGCCGCCGCCGCGGTCGCCGATTACAGGCCGGCGGCGCGCGTCGAAAGCAAGATCAAAAAATCCGAGTCCTCGCTCACGCTCAGGCTTGAGCCGACGCCCGACATCCTCGCAGAGGTCGGGCGCGCGCGCACGAACGGCCTTCTCGTCGTAGGCTTCGCCGCCG